>CALGUT010000714.1 GCA_937920335.1 uncultured Opitutales bacterium | reverse complement strand
GCTTCAATAGGCCGATCGACCACTTGGCGACGAGGAGTGAACCTACGATTCCCATCAGTGGATCCATCCAGATCCAGCCAAAGTACTTTGCGGCCAAAAGTGCAATGATAGCGGTCAGCGAGGTTAGCGCATCCGCGAGCACGTGGAGATAAGCCGACCGCAGATTGTGATCGTGATGGTGGTGTCCATGATGATGGCTGTGCTCGTGGTCGTCCTCATGATGATGATCGTGGTGGTCATGATGATGGTCGGCTCCGAGGATGAAGACGGACGCACCGTTTACCATGAGGCCCAGGACGGCCACGCCAATGGCTGCGTTGAAGCTGATTGTAGTGGGATTGAATAGGCGTTCCACGCTTTCTGTTGCCATGAGCACGGCGAAGACCGCCAGCAACATCGCTCCGGTAAAACCGCCCAGCGCGTTCACTTTGCCGGTCCCGAAACTAAAGCGCGAATCGTGTGCGTGGCGTCTTGCGTAGACGTAGGCAAACGCATTGATACCTAGGGCAGCAGCATGAGAAGCCATGTGCATCCCATCCGCCAAGAGTGCCATGGAGCCAAATGCGATTCCAGCGACAATTTCGACAATCATCATCGTCGCAGTAAGTGCAATGACGATCAGGGTACGTGACTCGCCGGCCTGACGAGCTTCTTGCCCGAAGGAGTGGTTATGTTTCCAAAGTGAAAGGTCAGGTTTGGCCATAGTGTCTTTGATCGAATTCTTTTAAGATTATTGGGGCCTCAAATCAATAAAGTATATAGAACGCATCTTCTAACTGATTGTAGTAGGAAGCCAAAAAACTCCACATCGGCACTTCAGAACTAGTACGATTTACACTTCCGCTTGGTATCCCGGAAGAATCGAATGGTTGCCAAGCGATGGTGCCTCCCTGTCTCCAGCCGGTACCTTCGGCCCAGACTAGTAAAAAACTGCCGTCAGAAGAACTAGCGAAAACTGGGTGTTTCATGCTCTTAGCTTTGTCAGATGGAGTCATAACTTCTCCAGTCTTCAAGCTTTCTAAATCGATAGGTAAAAACCGAACCTGTTGTTCCGTCTCCCATCCAACAAGCATGCTTTTATCAGTTTCACAAAAAGACATGCTACTCATTGGACAGGCTTCCAAGGTCCACTTATCCAAAATCTCATCCCTGAAACTCACTCCGCTGTCCTGTGACATCAGAAGGTTGATATCTCTTTGCTTTCCATTCCGTGCAGTACGGTAAACCACATACACGTTGTTTTTAGAGTCTACTGTGGCTTGCATGGCACAACAGCCGCAGACTCCAGCGCCTTCCGGACTGATGACTGTTTCGCTGCCAAAGCGGGTCCCTCGGTCAGTGGATATTCTGGCGAATATGTTGCGATTGGTTTCCCCCGCACCTTCCTCTCCCGAGTGCCAGAAAATGAATACATGGTCCGAAGCGTCTACTGCGACTGCGCCACCTCCATCGACGGGCCAATTTCCACTGATTATTCTCTGCTCTTCAAAAGCAGAGCCGTCTACTTCCATTCTTGCATAGTACATCGGTGGGCCGTGTTGGTTTTCTGGTGTAGAATTTCTAGATCCGTTCCAGACCACATGAATGCGGTTATGTCGGTCTAACGCAAATTGCGCGCCCCGAATCGTGCCCATCGCGACCGCACTATCTGGAATTGAATTTATCCGCCCCGGAGTCGTGAAATCATCACCGGCATCCCTCCGCGTATAGTAGATGTTCCCAGACTGCGCATCACCCTGGTAGTAAATCAGGTGAATTAAGCCAGAAGCATCTGCGATTACCCTAGGCTGGATTCCATCGTTCGGTGTCTTTATCAATTTGACTTTAGTGTCGGCGTGAACGGCTGGTAGGAGCACGCTCGTGAGTATATATGCAGTGAGGAGTAGGCGGAGAAATTTACCCATAAGTTGAAACGATCTTAGGTTAATCAATCGAGATGTTCCGAAGTCTTAAAGCATTGGCAATGACGGACACCGAACTAAACGACATGGCGGCTCCGGCAATCATAGGACTCAAGAGTATTCCAAAAAATGGATACAGGACTCCGGCCGCCAGGGGGATACCTGCAGCATTATAAACGAAAGCGAAAAATAGGTTTTGCCGGATATTGCGCATGACGGCGCGACTTAATTTCAAAGCGGAAACGATGCCTCGCAAATCCCCTTTTACCAGGGTGATTCCCGCACTTTCAATCGCCACATCGGTGCCGGTGCCCATGGCGATTCCCACGTCTGAAGCGGCGAGTGCCGGAGCATCGTTGATGCCATCTCCAGCCATAGCCACTCTATGACCCTTTGCTTTCAGCTCATTCACGATACGCTGTTTGTCGGCGGGTGAGACACCGGCATGGACTTTATCAATGCCGAGCTCTTTGGCGACAGCCTCGGCGGTGGCCTGGTTGTCTCCGGTACACATGATCACTTTGATTCCCAGTTTATGCAGGGCTTCAATGGCTTTGAGCGAACTGGACTTAATCGGATCGGCGATCGCGATAATTCCAATGACGAGATCATTCCGCGCGACCCAAATCACGGTATTTGCTCTTGCCTGTAACGTGTCAGCCTTGTTGGCAAGTGAGGTCTTATTCTGCACGCCCGACTCGAGAAGAAAGTCCAACTTACCAACACGAATCCTATCACTTCCAATGGTGGCTGTGACACCCCCTCCGGTTAAACTTTCGAATTCATGGGTCTCCGGCAAATCCGCGCCGGTGGTTTTGGCCTTTTCCACCACTGCCCGAGCGAGCGGATGTTCGGAGTATTGCTCGACCGCTGCAGCCAGCTTGAGAACTTCGTCTGTATTCACCCCGTCGTCTGGAATGATCTCAACGACTCTGGGTCGGCCTTCCGTCAAGGTGCCTGTTTTGTCAGTGATGAGGTGGGTGATTTTTTCGGTCCGCTCAATGGACTCGGCATTTTTAATAAGAATACCTTGTTGAGCACCTTTTCCGACACCTACCATAATGGACATGGGAGTTGCGAGTCCTAGGGCACAGGGGCAGGCGATAATGAGTACCGCCACGGCGTTGACAATCGCATAGGCGAAAGCCGGGGTAGGGCCCCAGAGTGCCCAAATGGCAAAAGTTATTATGGAGGTGATAACTACCGTTGGAACGAAATAGGATGACACTTGATCCGCAAGTTTCTGTATGGGTGCGCGACTGCGTTGCGCCTCCGCCACCATATGCACGATCTGCGAGAGCATGGTTTCTGACCCCGTAGATTCCACCTTCATACTGAAGCTTCCCGTTTGATTGATGGTTGCACCAATTACTTTTTCTCCAGTTGATTTATTAACCGGAATCGGTTCACCGGTAATCATGGATTCGTCGATAGTACTGCGGCCTTCAATGATAGAGCCATCGATAGGTACCTTTTCACCCGGCTTAACCCGAACCGTATCGCCCTTGTTGAGATCTTCCAGGGGAACGTCCTCTTCTTTGCCATCGACTATCCGGTGAGCTATTTTTGCGGCAAGGTTCAGTAAATTCGTTATCGCTTTGTTGGTGTTGCTCCGCGCTCGGGCTTCCAACCATTGTCCGAGAAGAACCAATACGGTGATGACTGCCGCGGCTTCGAAATAAAGGCCTACCTCACCGCCCATCCTGAATGATTCTGGAAAAATTTCGGGAAAGATAACCGCAATGGTGCTAAAACCCCAGGCGGCGCCAACCCCCAGCATGATGAGGGTAAACATATTCGGGCTGCGGTTGACAATGGACCGCCAGCCGCGGGCGAAAAACATGCCACCTGCCCAAAATACGACCGGTGTTACGAATAGAAATTCTATCCATTTGCCGACGGACCGAGGAATGATATTATCGATCGACAGCCCAGGCATCATACCCCCGAAAGCGAGAAGAAATACCGGAATTGTCAGTGCGAGTCCGACCCAAAACTTGATGGCGAGAGAGCGGATCTCATCGTTTTCTTCGTCATTCGAATCCACCGGTGTCATCGGCTCCAGGTTCATCCCGCATTTGGGACATTGGCCGGGATTATCCTGCTGCACTTCCGGGTGCATCGGGCAAGTATAAATGGTTTTGGCTGTTTCCTGGTAAGCCGGATTGCGTTCCAGGCGCATTCCACATTTCGGGCAATTTCCTGGTTTGTCGGATTCGACCCCCGGGCACATCGGACAAAAGTACTTCGCCGATACAGAAGTAGTTTTATAGGTCTTCTCGTGATGGTCATGACAACACGCTTGTACTGATTCATGCGAACGATCTTCTGATGTGTCATGGTTGTGATCACAAGATTTCCCGGATGTGTGACTGTGGTGGGGATCATTTTTCATGGTTTGCTGTGCTCCTTGTTGCTGGGTTAGGTCAGGAATACTAACACAATCCGCCTCTCATTACCATACATCCCTATGGCGAATTGTTGTTAAATTATGTTGTTTAACTGAGGCTATAGCGAATCCAGACTTTTGCGGCCCGGGTTACGCAGCTCTCTAAATTCGGAAGGAGCCATGGCGGTTTCCCGCTTGAACTGAGCAGACAAGTGAGCGGGGCTACTGTAGTCCAATTGGTCTGCGATTTCAGAAACGGTGAGTTGGTCGTAAACCAGCAGCTCCTTGGCCTTTTCTAAGCGTTGCAGGGTAGCAAAGCGTTCAATCGTAATACCCTCCATTGAGGAGAACAACTTGCTTATCCGACTATACTCGCTGTTCAGATTTTGGGACAGGTAGGCTGATAATTTTAAATCGGAATGCTCCTGCGGGTAATGAATCCGCTTTATGATCAAAGTTTTGATCTGGTTGATTTGCCGGGCTTTTTTGCTTTCAACGATTTCAAAGCCGTTTTCTCTGAGCTGTTTGTTAAACGAATCCAGCTGCGCTGTAGTAGCAGTTGAATCGATCCTTATCTCGCCCAGTTTCACCTCGCGTGGAACAAGTCCGGCTGAAACAGTGATCCGTTTTACCGTATCGATGCAGCGAGGGCAGACCATATTCTTGATGGCGATTTGGAGCACCGGATCTGGCGGCATACTAAATGGGGTTTTGAGTAACTCTATCCAGAGTCAGGTGTTAGTATCGAAGATGAAATGATATTAAAACCCATGGTCATTTTCTATTAATGTTTGTGGTCGGCGTGGCTGTTCTCAGTATTCGCTTTAGCGAGTTGAGAATCGATGGTTCCGCAGCGAAGCATCATCGCGCCGAAGTAAGGGTTGGCCAAGGTTTCGTTGTTCTGTAGCCATGCTCCGCCTTTGCCTTGGAATGCCATTGGACAGCTCATTTTGTATAGGTCTTGCGTCTTCGTGGTTCCGACGTGTTCGACCATTTCAGTAAGGTCTTCAGATAGAGATAGGAACGCCGTTCTTGCGGCAGAGATATCCGAAGCGTTGGCCAGAGCGGTTGCCTCATCCTGCAGGTCGAGCAGCGATGGAGCTTCCTCAAAAGAAGGGCCATGTCCGAGCATTGCCTTGAAGGTATTGGAGTGTTGTTTCGATGCATCGAGATCGTCTTTGGCTAGTGAAGCCTGAAGCTCAAAATAAGGCTTCAAGAGCATATCGACAAACTCAGGTTTAATAGCCTTGGAATCCGCGAACAACGATGTGGATGCCATGGCGCAGGTGATGATGATTGTGATGATTTTGGATTTCATGATTTTGGTGTGTATTTTAATTTAAGTTCTTCGATGAGTGAGAATAGTACTGGCACTACGAAAATAGTTAACAGTGCGAGTAACATGCCTCCGAATGTGGGTATAGCCATTGGGACCATGATGTCAGCCCCGCGACCGGTGGACGTTAGAACCGGCAACAGTGCTAGAATGGTGGTGGCGCTGGTCATCAATGCAGGACGAACGCGTCGGGTTCCTGCGTGGCTGACGGCTTCTCGGATGGCTTCCAGGGAGGCCGGTTTTCGTTCAGCAAAGGTTTGCTGCAGGAAGGTGCACACGATCACGCCATTGTCGGTAGCGATGCCAAACAGAGCCAGAAATCCAACCCACACCGCGACGGAGAGATTGATGGTCCCCATTTGGAATAGGTCCCTTAGATTATGGTCAAATAGTTCTATATTTAGGAACCAGGGTTGCCCATAGAGCCATAACAGGATGAATCCGCCTGACCACGCGAAGAGGACTCCCGAAAACACAAATATCGTCGTTGATATCCGTTTGAATTGAAAATAGAGAATCAGCCAGATGGCAAAGAGAGCTATGGGCAGAACGACCATGAGCTTCTTTTCTGCCCGCACTTGGTTCTCGTAACTTCCAGTAAACTTATAGCTTACTCCGGCGGGAATATAAAACTCGCCGTTGTCGACTTTCTGTTGAAGGAAGGCTTGTGCTTGTTCCACCACATCCACTTCGGCGTAGCCGGGGCGCTTGTCGAAAGTCACATAGGCCACAAGGAAGGTGTCTTCGCTTTTGATGACTTGGGGGCCTCGTTGGTAGTCGATGGTTGCCAGTTCCTTGAGGGGGATCTGTGCGCCACCCGGAGCTGCCACCAGGATGTTTTCTATTTCTTCGATACTGTCCCGCAATTCCCGCAGGTAACGCACACGGACAGGATAACGTTCCCGGCCCTCGACGGTTTGGGTGATGGGGCGGCCGCCTACTGCCACCTCAATGACATCCTGCACCATCTTGATCTTGATGCCGTAGCGGGCAATGGCATCGCGGTCGATATTGATTTCCAGGTAGGGCTTTCCCACCACCCGGTCGGCAATTACTGCCTCGGCTTTGATGGATGGCACTTGCTTTAGCAGACCCTCAATTTGAAGGGCTGTCGTTTCAATGGTTTCGAGGTCAGGCCCGTAGAGCTTTAATCCCATCGGCGCACGCATGCCGGTTTGTAGCATAATCAAGCGGGTTTCGATGGGTTGAAGTTTGGGGGCTGAAGTAGTTCCGGGAAGAGTTGCCGCATCGACGATCTCATTCCAGATGTCGTCCGGACTTTGGATATGGTCACGCCATTGGCGGAAGGGCCGTCCGTCTTTATCGGGAATCAACTCACCGTACGTATCGCGGACAAAATCCTTTTCCTTTTTATCCCAGGCAAAGGTACGCAGATGACCCTGCGCGTCGGTGATGTATTCCGACTTGTAGTTGATGAGGGTCTCAAACATGGAGATCGGTGCCGGGTCGAGTGGACTTTCAGCCCGTCCCAGTTTTCCCACTACACTGTCGATTTCGGGAATAGCCTGGATGGCCATGTCCTGTTTGCGCATGACGTCCATGGCTTCACCGATAGAGGCATGCGGCATGGTGGTGGGCATCCACAGAAAGGAACCTTCATCCAGTGACGGCATGAATTCTTTCCCCAGTCCCGGCATGGCGTGTTGCATGACGACGAAGGGTTTGGATTTTTTGATCAGATCGGGCATCCAGCCGAATAAAGTTCCCCAGCCAAGCCATGCAGAGAATCCGAGAATCAAAATCAAACTGCAGAATCCTAGGAAGAAACCTTTTGCCCGTAATATCTGAGACAGCAGGAACGGGTAAAACCGAATGATGCCATAGAAAAATGTGATCAAACCCCCGACTGTGAGAAACACGAACAACATATTCAAAAAACTTTGTTCGGGGCCGAGTGGCTTCCAGTCCAAGGCCAGGGCAACCGCCACGAGGATGGCGACGACAAAGTTGAAAGCGTAGAAGATCAGGTTTCGGATCTTTTCAGGAATCGATTCGGAGAAGCAGTGAAATCCTGCTGTGAGCACAATCAATGCGCCGAGCCACCATGGGAACCAGTGGATCAGGATGGTAGCCAGCAGACCGGTGATGGCTATGCCGATCCAGAACCCGCTCTTGACAAAAGTGGATCGAAATTTTCCGGCGATGATCCAGTGGGCGAGGGGTGGGATGATGGTCAGGGCCACCGCGATCGAACCGATCAGAGCGAAGGTCTTGGTGTAAGCCAGCGGCCTGAACAGTTTTCCTTCTGCCGCTTCCATGGTAAACACCGGGAGGAAACTAATCACCGTGGTCAAAACGGCGGTGACGACCGCGCCACCCACTTCGCTGCATGCTCTATAAACTACCTCGAGACGACTTTCATCCTCCCTGGCTTCGTCCAGGTGTTTGAGAATGTTCTCAATGAGCACGACCCCCATGTCGACGATAGTGCCGATGGCGATGGCGATGCCGGAGAGTGCCACGACATTGGCGTCCACCTTGAATAATTTCATGCCGATAAAGGCAAACAATACGGCCAGTGGCAGGACTCCAGAGATCAGTGTGGCACTACGTAGGTGCAGTACCATTAGAATCACTACAATGATGGTTACAAGAATCTGCTGCCTGACCGCGTCCTCCAACGTGCTCAGGGTTTCATTGATGAGACCGGTCCGGTCGTAGAACGGCACGATTTGTACCTGACTTTCAGTTCCATCCTCCAGTGTCTTGCGGGGCATACCGGGAGTGATATCCAGGATTTTGGCTTTTACCCGTTTGATCACCGCTAAGGGATTTTCTCCGTAGCGGGTAACCACAACGCCGCCGACTGCTTCGGCACCCGCTTTGTCCAGAGCACCCCGCCTTAGGGCAGGGCCGAATCCGATTTCTGCCACCTGTCCCAGCGTGATCGGCACATTGTCCCGCTGCGTAATCACGGTCTTGCGCAAGTCGTCCAGGTTTTCGATAAAACCGAGCCCTCGAATGACATATTCGACGCTGTTGATTTCGATGGTTCGGGCACCGACGTCAAGGTTGCTGCCCCGCACCGCGTCGAAGACCTCGTGCAAGGCGATTCCGTAACTTCGGAGCGCATCCGGATCGACGTCGACCTGATACTCTTTGACATAGCCGCCGATGGAAGCCACCTCGGCCACACCATCTACCCCCTGTAACGCATAGCGCACATACCAGTCCTGCGCACTGCGCAGTTCGTCCGGATCCCAGCCACCGGTTGGATTTCCGTCTGCATCCATCCCTTCCAATGTGTACCAGAAAACCTGGCCTAGTGCAGTTGCGTCGGGGCCCAATTGAGGTGTGACGTCGTCCGGCAGAGTGCCACTCGGAAGGCTGTTTAGTTTTTCAAGAATGCGGCTGCGCGTCCAGTAGAACTCGGCTTCTTCCTTGAAAATGATGTAGATAGAGGAGAATCCGAACATGGAGTAACTCCGGATTGTCCTGACTTCCGGAAGCCCCAGCAAAGCAGTAGTCAATGGGTAGGTGATCTGGTCCTCGATATCTTGAGGTGACCGACCCATCCACTGGGTAAAAACGATCTGCTGATTTTCCCCGATGTCGGGTATCGCATCTACGGGTACGGGATCCCGCGGCAAATTTTCAAACTCCCAGTCGAAAGGAGCTACTGCCACCCCCCACAGAATAAGAACGGTGGTAAAGAGCACCACCACTAGCTTATTTTCCAGGCAGAAACGAATGAGAAAGTTAATTGGATTCATCGGATGAATTCGTTCCTAATGATTGTGACCCTCGTGTGAGGTGAGATTTTGCATGACCTCGCCACAAGTGAGCATCATGGAGCCAAAGTAGGGGTTTTGAAGGTCGTCCGTGGTCTGGAGCCAATCGGCACCGGTGGCGCCGTATACCATCGGACAGTGCATTTGATACACATCGCCTTCGAAGGCGTGACTGTCGGCCTTGACCGCGGCAATCATCGCAGTGGAAAGTGTGTCGAAGTGTGGTTTTCTAACGGTATCGAGGGTTTCAGCCGAAAGCATCGCATGAAACAACTCGGGTAGGAGCCCCGTGTGTCCGGTGATTTCCATCATCGTCTTTAGCTGCTCCTTGGATGCTTCCAGATTGTCGCTTGCCAGGGCTTTTTGAAGTTCAAGGTAGCTGGGCATAAGTTTCTTAGCCACTTCTGTTGTTATCGATAAGTCGGCGTCCGCTGCTGTGGGAGCTACGTTTGTTGTCCCTTGTCCATGGTTGTGTCCGGGTGCGGGGCCACCCCCTTCCGGATTCATCATGCTCGGCTTGGCTTGTATTTGCAGGGCGCTGTCGATTTTGAAGGCTCCTTGAGTGACTACGCGATCGCCTTCGTTGAGTCCTTCATTGACGATAATGAGATCACCTGCGCGGGGGCCTAAAACCACCTCGCGGCCTTCATAGGTAGGGCGCTCCGTATCCGGTATCTCAATATAGACTACGGCTCGTTTTCCAGTGCGCAATACAGCGGAGAGCGGAACCACCAATGGTGCCGATTCTTCACCCTCCTGAACGTACCCCAGTTCTTCAGCGGAGACCAGGTCCATTCCGCAGATGTCGCATTGCCCGGGTGCGTCTTTCACAATTTCAGGGTGCATGGGGCTAATCCATTTTCCCGCTAACTCGGGGACGAACACCTTGCCGCCCAGAGCCATGCGGGCCTGGATGGTGCCGCGGGCGAACATGCCCGGCTTGAGGCGCCGGTCGGTATTCGAAACATTGACGCGCACCGAAACCGTACGGGTTGTTTGATTAACCTCGGGCTCGATGAAGGACACCTTCCCATGAAACATTTCGCCGGGAAAGGATTCTACCGAGAACGATACGTCTTGACCGAAATGAAGCCAGGCGAGGTCTGACTCGTAGGCATCAAGATATAGCCAAAGTTGGCTGAGATCGACGATCTTAAAGAGAGGTTCTCCTGTTTTAAGATAGTCACCTTCCTTTACGTTTTTCGTAACCACCACGCCTCCTACGGGAGCGCTGAGAACGAAGTGGTCGCGTGCCTCATCGTTTTCCAGAATCGCGCTAATTTGTTCAGGAAGCAGATCCCAGAGGCGCAGCTTTTCTTGAGCAGCCCGGGTGATGGAACTATTGGGATCGCTGCGGTAGGCGGTGAGCAATTCCTTTTGGGCAGTGAGTAGATCCGGACTGTAAACGCGGGCGAGGTGTTCGCCTTTTTGAACCTCGACGCCGGTGAAGTTGACGAAGAGATCGTCAATCCGGGCAGGAAAACGAGCGGTGAGGGATTTTACTTTGGTTTCGTCGTATCCCAGTTTACCCACCAGGCGAATCTGGGCCTCTGGAAATTGGCGCTTCACCTCGACTGTTTGAATATCAGCGAGTGCCCGTGCGCTGGCACTCATTCTCATGGCCCGTGGTCCGATATCGTTGCTGCTATCGCTCTTAAGTGGGATCAGATCCATTCCGCAGATGGGGCATTTACCGGGTTCCGGCTGCTGAATCTGAGGGTGCATGGAGCAGGTCCATGTTGTAGTCTCAGTGGTATCGGCCATGGTGGTATGGTCGGTGCTTGAGTGTCCTTCCGATTGATGAGGCATCAGATAGCGGGCAAACAGAAGGCCTATAATAAGCGCGGCTCCGGCGATACCGACCAGGGTTAACAAGGATGACTTATTCATGGATTTGAGTGGGGTTAAAGGTTTCGAAAATGGGTTGGTTGGTCAGTGTTTGGATGGTGATGAGTTGTTGCCAGGCATCTGCATCGGCCCGCTGGTGCAACAACTGCAATTCGAGCAGCGAGCGTTCGCTGTCTATGACTTCGAGTATGCCTGTCCGACCGCCTTCGTAGCTGGACTGGCTGTTTTCGACAGCTTGTTGGGCTAATCCAAGGAGGTCCTCGCCATAAAGTTTATGTCGTCGTTGAGCATCCTCCAATCGAGCAATGCTTACGCTCAGTTCGGCGCGCAAAGCGTTGAGTCGGGACTCGTATTCGTTTTCAATGGCCCGTTGTCCGGCCAAGGCTTCATCGCGAATGGCGGTATTCTTTTTACCCCAGATGGGAAGATTGACCGCAAACGTGAGGGCCCAAGGGTCCCTGCCGGCATCGGGCGTCATGGGGTTAACGGATGGATCACCCACTTGAATGTAATTTAATCCGAGGCTAAAATCCGGCGATCGCTCGAGCCGCGCAATTTCCTTTTGGGCTTCAGCACTAGCCACCTTGCGTTCGAGCATCTTCAACTCCGGATGGTTCGCCTCGATGGCCTGACTCAAGGCAGGTCCGCTAACCTGTGTCATGGAAGGGCGGGTAGTTTCTGGCCATGGAAGCAGGGTATCAGAGGGCAAGGCAAGTAGCTCACAGAGTTGTGCTGATTGGGCGATACGACTTTGTTGGAATGACTGCAGCTTGTCAGTGACCTTGCCAATCTCGACTTTAATACGGAGTAGGGCATTCAAGTCTCCTCCGGCCCGAACTTTCTCTTCCACGATTGGTTCGAGGTTGGCTAAGAGATCGAGGTTTTCTTCTGTCAACCTGATCGCCTGGCCGGTAAAGGCGTATTCAAAAAATCGTTGGGCAACTATCCGGGCCAGCATCAACTGCTGATTTTGGTAGGCGAACCAGAGAGCCTCTGCTTCAGCCGACGCTTTAGCCTCTCGGCTATCGAGTTTTCCAAACCAGGGGATGCGTTGGCTGATCATGAATATGTTTTCCTGTGGCCCGGTACGAGTCTGCACCGACTCTACAAAATGAGTAACCTGAAACATCGGATCCGGCAGAGACGACATTTGCGGAATCCGTTTAGTAGCTGCTTCATAGCGGGCTTCGAAGGCTTTCAACTGCGGATTGGTCGTTTGTGCGCGTTGTAGGTAAGATTCCAGCGTTATTGCATTGAATCCGCCCAATTGCCCCCAGGAAAGTGCTCCAAAGCTGACAAGCAGAATGCAACTGGAGAAGAGTGTTGTGTAGTTAGGAAAAATATAGGCTCTCATGATATAACCAATTTGAGGAATGCTGAGGTGTCTTGATCTCTGCGTAACAGGTGTTTGTTGAAACCGTTGATTTAAACAGGATAGTGCTTGGATTTTTGCCATTTCGGGTGGCTGAGGCGGGTACGAAACCATTGCCTAAACGGAAATCGAAGTCAGAAACTCTTCTCCGTATTTCAAGTGGAGCTGAACCAATCAGCTCTCCCTCGGTATTAGTCCGGGACTAACTATGAAAAATCACAGTAAACGTACACAGTCCGTCTGAGTACGAATCCAAGCCTGTATCTGAGCCGTAGCTAATAGACGAATCGAGGCGATGCTTTGTCTGGCATACAGCGAATCCACACGAATTGCTTCTGAGATTTGGTCGGCTTGGACCACCCCCGAAGCGGTGTGCGAACTGTTGTCAGTAGCAATCAAGGCATCCTTGTCCGTAAGTATTTTATGCGGGCAATTGGCAGGGTCCTGCTGGTCAGTCTGGTTTTGTTCCGAATCCCCAGGGCAACAGGCGTGTTCCTGAGCAGGAATTGATTGCTGAGAAGCTTCAGCAGAAGATAGGCAGCAGCACAGCGGATTGAGAACCGCGATAACCAAAAGGAATGCTGATAACTTCTTCATTTACTATTACGCTACAAGAATCATGGGATGAATCAATACTTCTCTTTATTCCGATAAAACGAAGGAATATTTTTACGAAAAACCAGTTGACGACCTGCAAACGAGGGATTTTAGTCCGTCACCTTATATTGGAAGGCCAGATAGCTCAGTTGGTAGAGCAGAGGACTGAAAATCCTTGTGTCCCCAGTTCAACTCTGGGTCTGGCCACCAATATGGTTTCAATAAGTTGCGTAATTTCAATATGCCTTTCTTGAGAGGCATTTTTTGTGGAATGACGCTAAATCAAGAGTTCCTGATTATGGCCTACACTCCCAGCAAAGATTACAAGCGCCGCGAGCGTGAACAGAAAAAGATGGAAAAGCGGCGCCTGCGTGAGGAGGCAAAAGCTGAAAAGCTAGCTGCCGAAAAGGCTGCCGAAGAAGCTGCCGCCGCTGCCGCAGAGGCTGCGAGACTGGAGGCGCTTGATCCTGAGGCTAAGTTCGAAGCGGAATTTGCGGCTGAACTAGAAGCCGAGCGCAAGGCCAAAGAGGGTAGCTGATTACTGTGTAATCCTATTTATGGCTTTGCAAACGTTTCGCTAGATACGATCAAGTGAACTAGGTCGCGAAGACCGTTTCCTTCTGCTTCCAATGCTGCGAGGAGCTCATCAATTTGGGGCCGGTCCATGATTTCGATGCGCCGACCGAGTGAGTAAGCCAACATCTTGTTCGTAAGCGCCCGGGCGAACGCGTCTTTGCGATTCATGAGCGCCTGCTTGAATTCGACGACATTCTGAAAGCTTTCTCCAGATGGAAGCTCACCGGAGGCATCAATATCAACCCGATCTCCGTAGCTGGTGCGCCATTGGCCGATGGGATCGAAGTTTTCCAAGGCGAAGCCAAGTGGATCAATCTTGCGGTGGCATTCGTAGCAGGCGGTGGTTGCGCGGTGTTTCGCGAGTTGATCACGAATGGTGGTGGCACCACGGATATCTGGATTCAAGGGTTCCACATCGGGTGGTGGGGGTGCAGGAGGAGTCCCCAGTAAGTTTTCTAGCAACCAGACACCTCTGAGGACTGGAGAGGTATCCACGCCATTCGCGGTGACCGTGAGTATACTTGCCTGGCCTAGTAATCCACCGCGCCTCGGATCGTCGAGGTCGATCCTCTGGAATCCGTCGCCTTCGATACCTTCGAAGCCGTAGAGATCGGCGAGGGCTTCGTTTACGAAGGTAAAATCTGAGTCGATAAAGTTATCGATGTTCAGATTTTCATTCAGTGCGTTTCGGGTAAATAGTTCGGTCTCCGTGCGCATGGCTTCCTCAAGATTATCCGAGTAGTAGGCCTCAAACTTTTTGCGGTCGGGGGGGGCGTCTCCGAGATTACGCAAGGTCAACCAACTATCGAGAAACCCACTGACGAATCGGTCGGAACGCGGATCTTGAAGCATTCTATCCACCTGTGTCTTAAGCGTTGTTGAGTTACTAAGCTTATTGCGTTTGGCCAGTTTCAGAAGTTCCTCATCGGGTAGGGAGCTCCATAGAAAATAGGATAAGCGAGATGCGATCCCGTAGTCGGATAGCTGATTGGCTTCCGGAGCTACAGGGCTTTCTTCAAGGTATAAAAACGTAGGAGAACAAAGCGCCGCTTTAAGCCCATCCTTCATGGATTCAAACGGGGAGTGTCCTTGATCCAGTCTTGCATCGACGACCGCCATCAAACGATTCACTTCTTTCTTTTGCACCGGGCGTCGGTAAGCGCGTGTGGCAAACTGTTCGATGATACGGCGGGTTTGACTGGGTTTAAAACTACCTTTTCCAACGATGGTTTTCCAAGTGGGAGTGGGCCATTCTTCGTAATAGGGCCCGGAGATTTCTACTTCGTGGATACGAATGTGCGGAATGACTCCGTGCTTGATGGCAACCGCCATAAAATCCTCTTCGAGCTCTTCAGGAGGAATGGAGGGATCGGGATTAGCCAGCAGGAGATTGGTGACCTCTCGGAAAGCAGGCCTGATATCCATTGAACCGTTTAAGAAAATAAACCGGGGTGAGAATCCTTGATCCAACCACGTTTCTGTAGTGTACCAAGAGGGACCATTATCTGATAATTCAAAGGTCGCCAGGTCGGGTGCGTAGGGCTGGGGGAGGTGCATGGCTCCGAAACGCTTGTGTCCTGGGATAATCCGCATGCGCATTGGTTCCTCGGGATCGTTGGTAACCTTCTTGGGATTGAAGTTGTGGAAGCGGTTAACCGCTTCGGCGAGTGTACGGATCTTGTAGTAGCCCCCCACAGGCACGCCTTCCTTAAACGCCATTAATGGAGCGTAGGCACCAAAGCGCCGGATGGTATTGGGTGCTTCGTAGATGTTCAGGTAGCGCTGTTTATGAGCTACCATGTGACGCTTGTTGAGCTCGGACTGTTGCTCAAAATCACCAGCGAAGTTCCAGGATTGAGGTTCCGGTTTTTCCTGAAAAGGAAGCGCCTTTTCCACAATGCGGTCAGCGGCGTCAAAGTATTGGTCGAGTAGATACCCTGAGGTGACCAAGGTGTCTCCGATGTTGTCTTGGTGTTCGACCATTCGTTCACCGGGGAATGCCTCGGTTGGGTCGAACATACTCATGTCCATTTGGAAGAGATCGCTGATCGTATTGAAATACTCCCGGTGATTCAATCGGCGTAATACGGTCTCGCCTCCGGTGATTTCCTTGGAGTGATAGGCGTCTGCTACGGCGGCAGTTAACCAGTCGACCACTGTTTGTTTCTCAATCGGATCGGGTTGCACTTCATCCTCGGGTGGCATGTCTCCCAAGTTTAATAGGTCGAGAATATCCTGGTAATCAATCAGAGCATTGTCGTCGCTGATGGGGTAGTTGAGCGCGTCAAACTGCCGTTCACCTTTTTGTTTTTCAGGGCCATGGCACTGAATGCAGTATTCCTTTAGAAACGGTCGAATATGATTGTCAAACGCCTCAGCATTAATCGGATGCTCACCGATACTATCTGTTTTGGCGCTGACTGCCACGGAAACGCTCCCGCAAAGAGCGCTCAATAGTAACGCGTGATATATTCTCATGCGACTTCCAGATCTCTAAGCGTTCCGGTACTGATGCCAAATGTGTCTGTCTCGACACCAAACTGTTGCAACATGGACAGGTATAAATTACAGAGCGGCACGCGCTTTCCTCGTTCTTCTGGATAACGTTTATGTTCGCCGAGTTTAAAGCCGCCACCTGCCAATATAATCGGAAGATCTGTATTCACATGAGCATTACCGTTGCCCATACCGCTTCCGAAGAGTACCATCGTGCTATCTAGGAGGGTTCCATTGGAGTCGGGCTCACGAATCGATTTTAGCTTGTCCAGAAAGATTGCAAACTCTCGCATTTGATACATTTCGATCTCAACGAGTGATTCGATTCGTTCCGGCTTTTGTCCGTGATGAGACAGTGAGTGGTAGCCTGAACTCAATCCAAAGAAGGAGGTATCGAATCCCGTGCCAGCCATTTCGAAAGACGCTACGCGGGTGGAGTCGGTCTTGAGAGCGATGGCGATCAAGTCGTAGAGCACTGGAATATCTTCTACCAAGCTGCGGTCCTGGGGTTCTGCGTATGGGGCTTCGGGCTTGGATACCTTGGACCAGCGTTTATCCAGCTCAAGATTGGTTTCCACATCCCGGACGGAAGTGAAATACTCGTCGAGCTTCTCGCGGTCTTGCCCACTGAGTCGGCGTTCGAGGCTCTTCGCTTCATCTTTTACTGCGTCCAGGATCGTTCCTCTAAGAGCGAAGTTATCCGCCGCCTCTTCCTGGGCTTTGGCGTTTTCGTTGATAAAGAGTTTTCGAAACATTTCACGCGGTCCTTCGATTGGTGGCACACGCACACCCGTTCGGGTCCAGCACATCTGGCAACCTCCGTGCAATCCATCTTCGGAACCCACGGTCATTGAGGGGAAGCGGGTAGCCGCACCCACATGCTCGGCCGCGCGTTGGTCGACGGTTATGTTCCCTTCGGGCATACCTTTGGCGTCGCCCATCTTTACTCCGCTCAGAAACGAGTGAACAGAAAAGTGTCCGCCCTTGATATCGTGGTCGAGGTGGGAGAAAACGGTGAAATCGTTTCTGTGTTTTTCGAGTGGAGACAGGAGAGGAGTCATCCGATAATGAGGACCGGTTTCGGTCGGGAAAAACCGTTCCGGGTACATCCCAAATGAATTGCCGACACACACCATGCGTCTGGGTGCTTGAGATTGAGCTGCAATGGTTGATTTGAGTGGAATTGCAGCTGCGACTGATTCAAGTGCGGGTAGGGCCAGGGTCGCAAAAGAGGATTTTAGGAAAACGCGTCTATTCATGACGTATAATTAGGGTGAATCGGGAGAGCGTTAGGGTAGCTCCCAGACAGTCCAGTAAGCCTTTGCCAGACTCGATCGTCAAGTAAAGTTCCCGTTCGGATAAGCAGACCCTTTATCTGTCAGCTTTGTTTTTTTAGCAGAACGATCCGATTGGTGTTAGTGCCCTTGTTTTGATTGGACACTCCCCAGCAATTCGAGGTCTTGGTAAATTCCTGGTCATTGATCAGGACCAGTATAGGAACGAGGCCGGCCTTCTCGGCCGCTGGTATCACGTGTTCCTCCAGTTTTATCTTTCCGTTTCTTACTTCGCCCACTTCGAATGCTACATAACCGCCTTTTTTTAGTAGCTTATACTGTTGCTTAAAAGCCTGGGTCATAGCTGCACTCCAGTCTTCCAGCTTTCGATGCATCCAGATTGGAATTTCGTCTGGATTCACCTGATTGAACCAGCACCTCAGCCAGTTATCTCCGGCATAGTCTACAACATCCAGAAAGGGGGGCGAGGTAACAACGAGCTGCACGGATCCCGGTTTGATGCCTGCTATCTCTGTCGAGGAGCCAATGAAAATCTTACTTTTTTTGCCGTAAGTACTAAAGGTTTCCGCCTGTCCAGAATCCACGTCTTTGAGCAGTGCCTTACTCTTTCGTAGAATCAGCGATTTTACCGCTCGGTATTCGGGTGTCTGATTCCGCTTTTGATTGATAAGTGATTGGCGTTCTGCGGTGACCGCCTGATTGGGTGGTAGGGTGTAAACAGAAAAGAATCCCTTTGAATGCCCGGTCAGGCGATTGGTTGCGACCATTCGTATCCATTTGTCTACCCTATCCAGTTTTGCTCCCCGCTGTTCGAAGTAGCACCGTAGGCCACAGAGTTCGTTGAGCGTATCCTGATGGTAGAATACGTGTAGCTCACGGGGCGTTTCACCGGAGAAACCCAGATCGATTGAAAAAAGTCGTTTTTCAATTTGTTCAAGACTCGGCGGATCAAGCCGAGGCTCGCACATAATCTGACTCAGTGGATTCACATCACAACCTGCTGCATATCTATTATTCAATACGGCCTCCATAAGGGTCGTGCCTCGGCCCATAAATGGATCGAGGACGGTGTCGCCTTCCTTTGTCAGGCGATCAATAAAGAACTTGGGAAGTTGAGGCTTAAAACAGGCGCGGTAGGAGACTTCGTGAAGACTGTGCCCGGCTCGTTGTTTCGACGTCCAAAATTCGTTCACGAACACCGGAACCGGCTGTTTCCCTACGTGTAACGTATAAGACTTCGTCTCAGTCCCGAATGCATCAAAACCAGCGACCGAAGCAACGAACGCTTCGGTGGTCTCGTCGTCTTTCAGGATATCGATCTCAGAAAAGAACTCTAAGTTGTGTTGGGTCATTGAACAGCTAGCAAAGGAACTATGGATCGCTCTTGGGACAATCCGATAGAAAATCTACGTTGGGTATAAGGCTTCCTGTTTACAACCGTTTCCTCTTCGAAGGATCGGAAAATTTCACTCACTTCTCAATCGCCGTTAATTCGATTGAGACATGAGTATGCGTCGGGTTTCACTTTCGCCTAGTAAAATACGATTCGGTTCTGCTATCCTTGTCGGCACTCAAGTGTGAAAGCCCTGAGAAACCTTACCCCTGAGTTATGAGATACCTTTATCCCTTTTCATTATGCCGTTGGTCGAACCGGCAAGCGTCGATGCTACTAGCGTTGATGGTAGGGGTTAGTTCATCAGCAACTGGTTCGGTAGATTCCGTGGCCGCGTTTGAGAGCGTGATTTCGCCTTTTGTTCAACAATATTGCGTCAATTGTCATGGAAACGAGAAGGAAAAGGGGGACTTGAATCTGGAGGAGCATTTAGAAGAGGCGTCTATCACTCAGAGTTTCAAGACCTGGGAGCTTGTATTGGACATGGTAGAATTCGAGGACATGCCGCCGATCGAAGAGACACAGCCTGAGTGGGAGGAGCGTGATGTTTTGATTGGGGAGATTTCGAAATTACTGGACCATGCGATTCATCAGAACGCGGGGGATCCGGGTGAGGTAGATCTTCGTCGCCTTACCAGTGCCGAGTATGCGTATACAATAAAGGATCTGACGGGAGTTGATTTTGATTTTAGCAGGTCGTTTGTTGGGGAGGCTGTTGGAGGCGAAGGTTTTTCGAATGTAGGGGGAGTTCAGTTTATGCAGGACGCGATCCTGGAACGGTATTTGGAGGCTGCGAAGACGGTAGCGTCACACGCACTGGTTGGCGCCGGCTCGCTGGGGTTTTATCAAGATCCAGGTAAGACAGGACAGGAGCTTTCAGCGATTAACCGTATTAATGAGATCTACCGAAGGCATGGATTCCGCACAGGCGCGGGCGAGGGTGCCAAGGCATATGGGCTGGATAAATACGAGAAAGCATTTTTCGCTGCCTGGTCATTTAAACATAAAGAAGCTCTCGATATCGAGCCTGTGACGTTGTCGGATTTGGCGATGGAGGAAGGTATTTCGCCTCAATTTCTACAGCACATCTGGCGAGTGGTTTCGGATCCGAATCCGTCGTTTCCCAGTAATGAAATTGTTGCCCAGTGGAATGCACTACCGAAGCCAGTAGTCAGTGATTCGCGACTGACATCGTCGGTTCGGGAGGCATGCGCGTCACTTTATTCTGATCTACAAACGTGGCAACGAACACTGGCTGCCAGCACGATCGACGATGAGGAGTATGCCGTGCTGACGGAAGATGCCTTTGAATCCAAAAAGGCTCACCTGTTCAATGTGCGCATGAATGGCACTGTAGACGCTGCGGGTTATAACGAGTTCGAAATCTTTGTCAGAGCGGCAGCAGATAGTGGAATGGTAAAACCAGTGGTGATGTGGAAGAACCCACGATTTCAAACTCGAGCTGCGGGCGACACTGAGTGGACGGATCATCTGCTGAGAGAGGTCGTGGCCCCGGAAACTGCCGATCAGCTAAACTTTGGAACGTATCCGGACGGTAGCTCTACGGATCCGAATGATTTTGTGACTTACGATTCAACGCATCTAAGGATCCGGTTTGCTCTGCCGACTACTAACGTACGGGTTCAGTTTGTGGCCGAGGCACAAATTGATACTGAGAAGGGAGATCCTTGCTTGATTCGCTGTGAGATTACGGACGGTAACCGTGCGGGGGAAACGATATCATCCACGGGCTTTAATTCTGCCTTGTTGGCTGATCCCGATAGCCCTCAGATGGAGGCGTGGAGGCGTGGTATTTTGCTGTTTGCTCAAAACCTGCCACAAACGTCTCATCGCGGCGCAGCCCCGTCGGATCGCGATCGAATTCCTGAACCGTTTGATAACACTTACAACGAACCCGAGAGAAACTACTTTCATACCGCTATCAAATATCATCGGGATGATCGATTTCTCACTGAGAAAATGTTGGATCCCGAAACGGCTGCTGATCTAAATCAAGCATGGACGGACCTGCTGACCGCCTTCGATTACCATGACACGATCTTTCGATTCATTTGCCGTAAATATGATTTGGGGGAGCCGTATAATTCTATAGCGGATCTTGAGGAGAGCTGGATTGAGAATCTTGGACCCGAACCTAGGGAGGCTATCGAAACTGTTTTTCGGGATTATAGGGCGCATCAAGAGGTCTTAAAACGAGCTCAGTCGCGCCATCTTACCGAAGCGCTGCTTTTTGCTGAAGAGGCCTGGCGAAGACCTTTGAAGGAAAGTGACCGCAATCGTCTGGTCTCTTACTACGAGCGCTTACAGAACGAAAAGGAACTGAGCCACGAAGCCAGCATTCGTACCCTGATCACAAGAATATTGGTAGCTCCTGAGTTTCTTTATCGAATCGAAAATCCCCTGTCAGTGGAACCTGTCGTTCCGCTTTCGAACTACGCATTGGCGAGTCGCTTGAGCTATTTCCTCTGGTCGACGAAACCGGATGCTGAGCTGCTTCGTGCGGCTGCGGGGGGCGAATTGAGTGACCCTAAAAACCTGGCTGCGCAAGCGCGTCGGATGCTAGGTGACCCTAAGGCCCGGCGGTTTGCGACTGAGTTTTTTGGCCAGTGGTTTGGGTTTTACCGATTTGATGATTACACAGGAATCGATAGTGGACACTTTTCTGAATTCGATGATGTTCTGAAATCATCGATGTATAACGAAGCGATCTCATTCTTCGAATACATTGTTACCGAGGACCGGCCGGTAGATGAGATCTTGTTTGCGGACTATTCGTTTCTCAACCCGAATTTGGCGGAGCACTACGGAATTCCTTGGGATTCATTGAAGGTAACGGGCGATAGCATGAGGCGCGTTGCGGGAACGAGGCAGTTCAAGCGAGGAGGACTACTTCAGCTTGGAGCGGTTTTGGCTGTAACGTCTGCACCCTTGCGGACGAGTGCGGTTAAACGTGGAGATTGGGTGCTGCGTCGAGTGCTGGGTACACCGACACCGTCACCGCCTGCGGATGTGGGATCTATTCCGGCTGAAGAAGTTTCTGGTGATGGCAAATCGGTTCGTGAACGATTGGAGGCCCATCGGTCGGACAGTTCATGCATGAACTGTCACACCCGAATCGATCCATTGGGTTTTGCTTTGGAAAAGTTCGATCCGATTGGGCGATGGCGAGAGCACTATCAAGATGGTATCGAAATAGACACTACAGGCATTCTTCATGATGGAACTGAAGTTGACGGATTGGAAGACCTTCACGCTTACCTCAAACAGGAAGAGACAACCGTGCATCGCAATCTTTGCCGCAAGCTTTTGGGCTATGCGCTTGGTCGAAGTGAACTCCTGTCTGATCGCTTATTAATAGACGATATGCTGCGCGGCCTCGAAACGGATGACCGCTTTTCGAATCTGATAACCCAGATCGTCACCAGTAAACAATTTCGTCATCAACGCGGTCGAACGCTGGAAGCAGCGTCGACTTCATCGAGACCCACCGAAGACAACCAAGACCCTGGAATCTAGTCATGCCTCTACCATTTACTACCCGCAAATTTTCTCGGCGCACCTTTTTGAGAGGCGCCGGTGCAACCTTGGCTTTACCGTGGTTGGAATCGATTCCAACCTTTGCGCTTGAGAGCGGGAAACGGCTCGCCGCGCCAATCTCGAATACGGCTCCTGTGCGATTCGGTTGTTTGTTTTTCTCCAACGGGGTAGAGCCCGAGCACTGGTGGGCTAAAGGAAGTGGTTCGAATATGGAGATCGGACCCGGTCTAACGCCAATGGCTCCGTTTACGAATGACTTCACGTTTATACGAGGCCTCTACAATCAGAAGGCAGTAGAGCATGATAGTGCTCACCTGGGCCGTACACCGAATCTGTTATCCGGAGCGTGGGTGAGTAAGGACCAAAGTGAAATTCGCGTCGGCCAGACGATGGACCAAGTGATGGCGAAAGCACTCGGGCATCAATCGCCGATACCGAGTTTGGTGGTAGGCATAGAACCTACCGAACTTCGGCTCGAGGATGGGCTTTCCATGCTCTACGGGTCGAATATATCTTGGGCGACAGACACGAAGCCAGCGATGAAGGAGATCTATCCGGCGCGGATCTTCGATTTGTTGGTTGGAAATGGTGGCGACCGTGAATTGGATCGCAGTGTGCTCGATGAGGTTTTGGAGGATGCGAACGATCTGTCACGACAAGTAGGATACGCAGATCGAGAGAAGCTGTCGGACTACCTGGACTCCATTCGCGATATTGAAACGCGGCTTGATTATGCAGCGCAGGATAATCAGCTGGAAGGCTGGCGACCTTCGTTGGCGGAACCGAATATGGATCGTCCTGCGGAATCACTACCACAGCATATTCCCAAACACATGAAGCTGATGTTGGATCTGATCGTGTTGGCGTTCCAGATGAATAAGACCCGTATCGCGACCTGTATGCTGAACAATGATCTCTCGCAGATGAATTTCGGATTCTTGGAAAGCGTGAAAGGAAGCCTCCACTTGGACCTTACGCACAACGGACGTGACCCCAGGTTGGAAGCGATGTATTTAAAGACGAATCAGTTTCACACTGAGCAGTTCGCTTACCTTGTCGGCCGAATGAAGGAGATCGACGAAGGGGGGCAATCACTGCTGGACAATTCGATGCTGATGTTCTGTTCGAACTTTTTTGACGGAGATAAACACCAGGCAGATCACATGCCTATACTGTTGGCCGGCCGGGGAGGGGGTTCACTCAAGCCGGGCCAGGTTTTGGACTACATGGATAAAACGCCGGACGATCGAAGAGCCTGTAGTTTGTATCTATCTCTGATGGACCGTATGGGTGTCGATGTTCCTCGCTTTGGAGATTCTGACAAGCGGCTCGCGCTTGGTTGAGGCGTGCTGAATTATTGCTGAGCATCGATCTTGATACTTGTTCGCCCGAGTACCTCTTTACCCTGTCCTGATATATAGCGTATTTCGTAATCACCTGGTTCAGCGGGTGTGAGGATACGAGCGGGACTACCTTGGTTGGCATAAGCCGTGTGTCCGATTTGTTTATCGGCGGAACTCGCGGGAACGATGGTGAGGAAGTCATTCTGGTTCTGTGGACCTGCCCAATCAATCAAAACGGTTTGCCCGGTGGGCATCGATTCGGGAGCTTCGATCTCCACTTTGGCCTTAATCAACGTAATAGGTGCTCTTCCCAAAGTGGTTCTATTGGCTCCAGCCAGATAGCGAATTTCCATTTCACCGGGAGTCATCGGGGCCAGGATTTCTACAGTAGGTTTTTCGCGAGACACGTGAGCCGGTCTTTTATAAAAATCATCGGCGGCGGATTTGTTGACGAGTGTTATGAAGTCTCCCTTATTCGCTGGGCCTGTCCATTCGATGCGGATGAGGCTACCGACCGTCACTTCGCTGGGAGCATCGAGGGTGATTTCGGCTTGTTTGATTTCAATGGGAGCGCGTGCCAGAACGCTCCGGTTTGCTCCGGCCATATAGCGGATCTCCGCTTCACCCGTATCCATCGGGATCGTGAGGTCCATTGTCTGGTTACCGGATTTAGCGTAGGAAACCTTCCCGTATTTTCCATCGTCTGCAAATTTCGAAACGACGGTGATGAAGTCACCTTGATTTCCGGGGCCTTCGTAGTCGACCCGAATGCTACTTCCTGCAATAGCCTCAGATGGCGCATTGATCGAGACTTGAGGCTCGATAACCGAGATGGGAATTCGTGCTAATGTTTTTCTGCCATTTCCTGAGATGTAGCGTATTTCCGAATCACCAATTTCCATCGGTGCCGTGACCTGAACCTGTGTTTTGTCCGCTTCAGCGTACTTGTATTTCAGGTACTTTCCTTCAACTGCTGACGCTGGAACAATCGTAATAAAATCTCCTTCGTTAGCTGGGCCTTCCCAGTCAATGGGAACGGGGCTACCTGCGATGGCTTCGGATGCTGCGGAAAGAGATACCATTGCCTCTGTAATCGTGATCGGAATCCGGGCGAGAGTCGCTCGCCCATTTCCGGCGATATAGCGAATTTCTCCGGCTCCTGTCTTCATGGGAGCGATCACCTGGACACTCGTTTCTCCGGCTTTGGCGTATTTATACTTTAGGTATTTCCCTTCGTCAGTATCTAGAGGAACAATTGTGATGAAGTCGCCGTTATTTGCGGGGCCTTTCCATTCGATCGTAACCTCACCTCCGGCTACCGTCTCGTCCTGCGCGGACAGGGAGACAGCTGCTTCCATGATAGTGAGAGGAATCCGTGCAAGCGTGGCTCGTCCGTTACCCGCGATATAACGAATCTCGGCATCCCCAATTGTCATCGGTGCTATAACTTGGACCGTGTTGGTGCCTTTCTCAGCGTATTTATATTTTAGGTATTTTCCTTCTTCGGTGGAGGCTGGGACGATGGAGATAAAGTCCCCTTCGTTAGCCGGTCCTTCCCAGGTTATGCTGACCTCGTTACCTGCGATGGTTTCATTCACGGCGGTCAACGAAACCAATGCTTCGACAAACTGGATGTCTGCTCTGGCAAGTGTTCGCCTTTCCTGCCCCGTCACATAGCGGATTTCGGCCGGGCCGATTGCCGGGATACCTCGGACCTTTACAACCGGGGTGTCGGGCTTTGCGTATTTATAGTCTTTGTAGACTCCTTCTTCAGTGTCCTTTGGAACGATTGTGACGAAGTCTCCGTCATAGGCCGGCCCGGTCCATTCGATCGTGATGGTGTTTCCCTGAACTGCTTGCGCGGGTCCACTTACGGTGGCTTCGATATCAGTAATCGTTGTGGCCGCTCGTCCGAGGACCCTATCTGTTTTGCCTGAGATCATTCTAATCTCTGCGGCTTGAGGGCTAATCAACGCGGTCATTGAGACAGAATTATTATCCTTCACGTATTCTGTGTTTCTCCGAACACTGTCTTTTTCCCAGTCGGGTACGATAACAAGAAAATCGTCTGGGTTAGCGGGACCTTCCCACGTGACTTCGAATTCTGATCCTGCAGGAATCGAATCTGGCACCGTCAAAGCGATCTCCTCTTCTACGATTTCTGGCGTGGGTTCGGGTTCGGAAGGAGCAGCCGGTTGAGATACTGAGAGAGCGGCAGGTTGGGGAGCTGGGGAGTCTATAGGTCCTGCAGCGACCATTGTGATGGC
>CALGUT010000713.1 GCA_937920335.1 uncultured Opitutales bacterium | reverse complement strand
CCATAGCTATCTACCCCGTAGACGTAGTCGCCTTTGATAAACGCGGTGCTGATAATTCCCTGAAGAGCATCTGTATGAATTTCGCTACGCCCTCGCCTACTCCATAAGAGCTCCGCATCGACGGTTTCATTATTCAACTGGAATAAGTAAGACCCATCGTAGAAAGAGCTAAAAAACAGCCGATCTGTCTCAGGATCTAGGACAGGATCCGCAATATTAATGGGACCCTTTGCGCGCTTAAACTCATGCTTCCAGGCGGGTTTCCCATCTGATGGATCCAGTGCAGCAAACCAATTAGCGGTCCATACCAACACCAATGGGTTTCCACCTTGTTCTATAAACTTGGGGGCTACATAAGACGCTAAACCATCTAACGACCTCCAAACCTCAGCCCCGTCACTTTTATCAAGCGCAATGATACAGGCGTCTGGCGTACCACCGACTTGCAGGTATACGTGGTTATCGTCGACCAGCGGCGATGAAGCCAAGCCCCACACCGGAGTTCTTGCAGAAAATTCTTTAACGAGTTGTTTTTTCCAGATCAGTGCACCCGTTTGCGCATCCAAACAGTGAAAGTCACCCATGGCGCCAAATGCGTAAGCTTTCCCATCTGATATCGAAACCGCTGCTCTAGGGCCAAGCGGGTATCCGATATCCAAATACTCACAGGGATAGACGTATTTCCAGATTTCTTTTCCAGATAATTCATCTACACAGTGAACTTGCTCAACTTGTTCGGGTTCTTCCACTCGACTCGTGAGATAGACACGACCATCGCTCACGGTGGGCCCCGAGTAACCGGCCCCAACGGGAGTTGTCCACTTGGGCTTAAGCCCCTTGGAGTTAAAATGCTTAATAATCCCACTTTCCTTCCAGGTGCCATCGCGATCAGGACCTCGCCATTGAGGCCAGTCGTTTCCGATAGAAACCAGCGGACTGAGTGAGAGTATGAATGAAGCCCCTAAAAAGACTCTTCGGATATAATTCGCTATGGGGACCATGCCTACTGTTGGGGGGTTAATTTAACAATTAAATCAGGTCGATTGATTGCCAGATAAAGCGAACCATCAGGACCAAATTTAACATCTCTCACGCGCCCAAAACCCTTTAAAATAATTTCTTCATATATTACTGCGTCGTCTTCGATGACGATGCGACGTACTTCTTCAAATTTAAGCGCTCCAACCAACAAGTTTTTTTTCCATTTGGGGAGTAACGGACTCGTGACAAAATCGGTTCCGCTGGCCGCGATAGATGGAGTCCATTGAAGCTTCGGGCTTTCCATGCCGGCGATTTCGTTGAACGATGATACTACACTTCCGTCGTAATCAACCCCGTGAGTGACTAATGGCCAACCGTAATTAGAACCCTTAGTAATCAGATTCAATTCATCGCCTCCCTTAGGGCCGTGTTCTGTTGCCCAAATACCACCGGTCTCCGGGTGAATCGAAATTCCCTGGGCATTCCTATTTCCATAGGAGTAGATACCCGCATACACGCCTTCCAAATCAACGAACGGATTGTCCTTCGGTATGCTTCCATCTTTGTGGATACGAAAGATACTACCGGCTGGTTTGGTAAGATCTTGAGCCTCTTCGACATGACCGCGGTCACCAAACGTGAAAAACAAATAACCCGCTTCGTCGAAGATTAGGCGGCATCCAAACCGAAACACAGAATTGTAATACTCATCATGCGGCACCTGAAAGATAGTCTTTTGCTCCACCCATTGGTGACCTTTTACCTTTCCTCGAACAACTTTGGTCATCGCTCTTGTAAATCGCCCAAGATGGTCTCCAAGTGGTTCTGAATAGCCTATGTAAACCCACCCATTTTCATCGTAATCAGGGTCAAGCGCCAAATCCATCATCCCTCCGTCACCAAACTCCCAGGCCAGAGGTAGACCCTCGATCGGCTTGGGGTCGAGCTTGCCATCAACCATCCATCGGAGTCCGCCGGGCCGTTCTGTTATAAGAGCCGTCCTGGTATCTACAAATTCGATTCCCCAGGGTGTGCGGAGTCCTTCATCGACCAATACCTCTACATCAAAGGCATAATCCTCGGTCACGATAGTATCGGGCCAACTTCTTGATTGCTGTACCATAGTTCCCTGTTTCTCAAGCACGTGATCTACCACCATTTCAATCTGGTCCTTTGTAAGCGCTTTGCCGAATGCTGGCATCCCTACAGGTTCTATGCCATTGGTAGTATTGTGAACCAGAAATCCCTTTTCCTTTCCGAACAACCACTTCGTTTTTACCAGCCCCTTAGCGGAACCACCGTCCATGAAAGCTCCATGGCATTGCGCGCAAAGCGATTTGTAAATCGCGGGACCGGTCGTGAGTTCCGAAACGGGTATCTCAGGTATCTGATACGGTTGCTGTTCTTCCTGAGCAAAGGACGAAATGATCGAAAGCAAAAGCGAAGATGCGAGAAGGAGTACTTTCATATATCGGCAGGGGTTAAGCGGAGCACTGCATGGGGGTTATTGAGCACCACGTAGAGGGCTCCATCTGGGCCAGTCTGTATATCTCTCACACGACCGTAATTCTTGAGTATAACTTCTTCGGATACGACCTGACGGCCTTTTACCTGAAGGAGCTTAAGTTCTTCTAGTGCGAGCGCTCCCATAAACAAATGTTCTTTCCACTTAGAAAATAGCGAGCCGTCATAAAAATGAATTCCGCTTACCGCTGGAGACGGAGTCCAGAATTTAATCGGCTGCTCCATTCCTTCTTTTTTGGTAAATTCAGTTACCTTTTCCCCGTTGTAGTTGATTCCCCAGCTAATGACTGGCCAACCGTAATTCTTGCCACTCTCGATTATATTCAACTCATCGCCTCCCATAGGCCCATGCTCACTCGCCCAAATCACACCGGTAACCGGGTGTTGGTCTATGCCTTGAAGGTTTCTATTGCCGATCGTGTAAATCTGCTCAGTGGCATTCGCATGTCCTACGAAGGGATTATCCGGAGGAATAGATCCGTCAGGGAATATTCGGTATAATTTACCGCCAGGTCTATCGAGACGCTGCACCTCATCGTTTCTGCCGATATCGCCAATTGAGAAAAAGAGATAGCCGTCCTGATCAAAAAACAACCGACAGCCCCAACGAGTTCCCTTAGCGAAGTGCAAATCATCACTCAGTCGAAACACATCCTCCTGATCCACCCATTGGTGCCCATTTACACGCCCTCTAACGATTCGTGTCATGGCAGGAATGTCTTTAGTCGATCCGTCTCCAAGAGGATGCACATAGCCTATGTATACCCACCCATTACTTTCATAATCAGGATCCAATGCCAGGCCCAACATGCCAGAATCGCCGTATTGAGTTGTCTGAGGAATGCCCACAATCGGAGCAGGATCCAGCTTTCCATCAATCATCCACCGTAATCCACCACGACGCTCGGTGAGCAACGCACGCCTGGAATCCACAAATGCAATACCCCAGGGAGACGACCTGAAGCCCTCCTCTACTAAGACTTCAACATTGATTAAGTAGTCTTTTGTTTCGATCTGCTTAGGAAAAGGCCTGGGTTCAGTCGGCGGCGTGTCTTGTTTTTCGATAATGTAATCCACCAACGCGTCTATTTGCTCCTTAGAAAGAACCTGAGACCACGGGATCATATCCGTATTCGGGATACCGTAGGCGATGCGCGAGCGCATACACACGATCGACGCGCGCAAGGCCGAGGAGAACACGCAGAACGAAGCCCTGGAAACGAAGCGCAAGGCGTCGCTCGAGGCGAAGCGCGCCGCGCTCCGGCGG
>CALGUT010000712.1 GCA_937920335.1 uncultured Opitutales bacterium | reverse complement strand
CTTAAAGCTGAATTTATCGGATTGGCTACATCTACTGAACTACCATTGGTAATTCTAAATATTCAGCGGGGCGGTCCCAGCACAGGACTACCCACTAAGACGGAACAAAGCGACTTACTTCAGGCAATCTACGGACGACATGGAGATGCGACTATTCCAGTCATCGCTGCAAATAGTCCTTCAAACTGTTTCGACACTGCGATCGAGGCAGTGCGCATAGCACTTACCTACTCTACCCCGATCATCGTTTTGAGTGACCTATACTTAGCCAATGGAGCTGAGCCATGGAAGATCCCTTCTGTAGATAGCTATCCGAAAATCGAAGTCTCCCTCGCTCCGGAAGGTGAACCCTACATCACTTTTGCTCGCGACGAGGAAACACTCGCCCGTAAACTGGCGATTCCAGGTCAAAAGGGACTCGAACACAGGATCGGAGGTTTGGAGAAAGACGAAGCTGGCAGCGTTAGCTACGATCCAGACAACCACGAGCAAATGACTCATTTAAGAGAGGAAAAGATCAAGCGAATCGCTAATTCGATTCCTCCGACACGCGTATTCGGCGAAACATCTGGCAAAGTGCTGGTTCTCGGCTGGGGAGGAACTTATGGTTCAATAACGGCTGCTGTCGGTGCTATGCAAGCTGAAGGGTTTTCCGTCAGCAGCGCGCACCTAACCCACTTACACCCGTTGCCGAATGACCTGAAAGAAGTTATGAGCAAATTCGACAAGATTCTTATTCCTGAATTAAATATGGGACAATTAAGCGTGCTCATCCGATCTCAACTCCTCGTCGATACTATTTCGTTCAACAAAGTTAAGGGACAACCGTTCAAGGTGAAAGAACTCACCAAGAGAATACACGAGTTAATCCAAGAATAACGTTTTTTACACCCAATCATTTTCCAAGATGGCTACTGATATAATCGAAGAGAAACAAACTAAGAAGGATTTTGTAACCCCAAACGATGTCCGCTGGTGTCCCGGTTGCGGTGATTATGCGATTCTCAATTCGTTACAAAGAACCCTTCCTGAGCTCGGCATTCCCAAAGAAAAATATGTAGTCGTGAGTGGGATCGGTTGCTCGAGTCGATTTCCCTACTACATGAACACCTACGGGTTTCATACCATACACGGCCGAGCACCGACCGTAGCAACGGGAGTGAAGGTCGCAAACCCTGACTTATCCGTATGGATGATTACGGGAGATGGCGACGGGTTAAGTATCGGGGGAAACCATATGATGCACACGTTGCGCCGAAACGTGAATATCAATATTCTTTTGTTCAACAACCGCGTCTACGGTTTGACTAAAGGCCAGTACAGCCCGACCTCACCCGTAGGAACGAAGACGAAAACCACGCCGATGGGTTCGATCGACAATCCGCTAAATCCAATACTTTTCGCACTGGGCGCAGAAGCGACCTTTATAGCCAGAACGGTAGATACCAATCCAAAGCACATGATGCAGACTTTCAAGGCGGCTCATGAACATCAGGGCGTATCCTTCATCGAAATTTTCCAAAACTGCGTTATCTTCAATAACAAGACATGGGATCCTGTCTACGGTAAGGAAAACCGAAATGACAACATGCTATTCCTCGAAGCTGGCCAACCCATGGTATTCGGGAAAGAGGAGAAAAAAGGCATCGTATGGAATGGCTCGCAGCCTGAGATCATAACCTTGGGAGACGCCGATCCAGCCGAGAAAAATGTCCTGATTCATGACCCCGACAATGCCGGAACACTCTACACTGCCATGCTCGCTGAAATGAACTATCCGGACTTCCCAACTCCAGTTGGAATACTACGAAGAACCAATAAGCCCACCTACGAAACTCAGATTAACGATCAGGTGAATGAAGCGGTCGGTAAGCTCGATAAAAAGCCTGGTCTTCAGGAACTCGTAAACGGAGCTAATACCTGGACAATATAGCCCGACTCTATCCTAGGCGGCGTCTGGCTAGACACCCCTAAAATTCAGGGATTTATTGATCTCGAAACAAGATAGAAAAACCTTGCCAACGAATTTACGCGTACCCATTTTTACGCGCTTACCGTTAGGGCAGAAGCCTCCGACAAGGACTTCTCTCCACGACACCCAACTGGGAAAACGGTGGATTTGGCCCCCGGCTGAATCCAGGCACTACTGCCAATCGTCGTGAATATT
>CALGUT010000711.1 GCA_937920335.1 uncultured Opitutales bacterium | reverse complement strand
CGGTCAGATCGAAGATACCATTTTAAATATTCTATCGAATGACCAACGAGAAAAATTTAACCAAATCCGGGGCAGGCTCGCAAAACGGGCTAGTGAAAAAAGCTCCAACTAACTACTGTTCTTTAATAAAATATGAGTGTAACTCAGATAAAACGAAATTTTCTGTCACTTCAGTAAAATCCAAAAGTGTTTCATTGTTATCCCAGTTCGTTTGCTTTAGCAGTTTCAGAATCTAATATGGAATCAGATACTGTTACAGATCAGCAATTGGTGGAGCGTGCACGTGAGGGAGACCTTGGCGCGTTTGATCAGCTCGTTGTTCGGCATCAGGGTATGATATCTCGCTGCTTGTTTCGATTTTGTCCGCATCAGTCAGACCTCGAAGATCTGGTTCAGGATTCGTTCATTAAGGCCTTCCGGAAGCTTCATCTGTGGAAACCAACTGCACCCTTTGAAAATTGGTTACGTAGAATTGCCTACAACACGGGACATGATTACTTTAGACGGTCCAAGAGGACACCCACCTCTCAATCTTCGCTGGGTGAAGAGTCGAATGAATTGATCCTTGGCCGCATTGAAGACAAAATGGACGTACAAGAAGATTATCAAATAACCGAACAGGTTCAGCAGTTATTAGCTGAACTTCCGGCGGACGACCGGCTCTTATTAACCATGCATTATCTGGAAGAACGCCCGTTAGCTGAAGTCGCTGAAGCGGCGGGATGGAGTCTTTCAAAAACCAAAGTAAAAAGCTTTCGAGCCAAAAACAAATTACGCAAATTATTAAATCGTTATGACATCTCCGAATAAAAACCCTAACCAAAGTTGGACTGACATGGTCGCTGCTAGCAGGAAGGAATTTCCTTCTCCTGTAGATGTGCGCTATGGTGTTCGAGCTGAATTGGAGAGCATGTTGAGATCAGAAACCACTCATGTTGAACAGGAGACCGACTGGATTCAAGCGTTGGTAAACCTTTTCAATCCGGGCTTCGTCAAGATTGGCGTCGCAGCGGTTTTTGTTTGTATGCTCGCCATCGACGTCTCAACTACCCTGTCCAGTTCAGAACCCGAACCCGAGATAAATGACCCTCTGGTCACACTATACTCTGGTGAAGGTGAATGGTCGGATTGGCTATGAATTCGACGCTCAAGGCAGGTCTGATCCTCGTCACTATCTTCGCTATGGGAGTGATGGTAGGTGTGGCTGGTATACGCATTTCTCGCGAATCGCCAAACCGCGGACCGGGAAATGACCCGTATCGACAGGACCCTGAAGTTGTAGATCGCATTCAGAAACGCTTGGTTGAGCATTACGATCTCTCGTTGGATCAGCAGAAGGCTGTTCGTGAGATTTTGGAGCAGGCACAGAAAAAGTATGACAACTTTTTCTTCGAAACGAGACCGACTTTCGATCAGATCCGCCATGAACAACGGGATGCGATTCGTGAGATTATGACTCCTGAGCAGTTGGTTAAGTTCGAAGCCTGGATAGAACAGCGCCGCAGGGATCGGCCTGCGGGTGAACGAGGACCACGAGGAGATGGTGATCGGAGACTCAGGGGTCCGCCTTCTGAGGGACGCCCTCCATTAGAGAATAAATAAGCGGCTCCAGATTAATTGATGTAAGGTCAGGTCTATCGAACCTTACTGTATTTATACTCAAGTATTGGACAAGGTGTTGAGTGCTTTGCGGGTGTGGTGGAACGATTGATAAAATTCATTGTGGAGGTCTCGCATTCCAAATTCTTTAGCCAATAGATGATTTCTCGCTGCTTTAAAATGGCTCCGACCCATCGATTCATAGTAACGCATTTCGGGGGTCGCTCGTCTTTGCTCTCGTTGCTTTATGAAATGAGGAAACAGTCCGGATAGAAAGAGCGATTGATTTCCCAGATAGGCATAGAGAAAGAAACGATGATAATAGTCTGCTTTTTCGATTTGAGTTACTATGTGATGTGCCCTGAGTTTTGTGAACACGGGATTCTCGTTATTTCTTTTATGGGT
>CALGUT010000710.1 GCA_937920335.1 uncultured Opitutales bacterium | reverse complement strand
TGAGCCCGCACCCACAAACCCCAAGACCAAAGATGAATTTCCGAGCCAGCTTGCGGCAGAACTCATCAACATCTTGGACGAATGCGATACCAGCGTAACTTTCGTATCTGCTTATCTAATACCAACTCCCCATATGGAGGCTGCTGTCGAACGGGCTGAAAAACGCGGCGTATCGGTCAAAATCCTGACCAACTCGCTTCAATCCAACAATCACCTGGCAGCCCACAGCGCCTATCGCCACCATATCCACCAACTCGTTAAGCATGGAGCAGATATGCATGAAGTTCGCGCTCAAGCAAAAGACCGCAACTACTACATGCAAAAGCCCATCGACACCAAAGAACTCGGCCTCCATGCAAAACTCATTCTTTTTGATGACGATCGCACCTTTATAGGAAGTGCCAATATGGATCCTCGGTCTCTGCGTTTAAACACTGAAATGGGTTTCCTCATTGAGAGTAAGGAAATAAATCGGACAGTGAGGGAGCACCTTGAAATCGACTTTGATAAGCGAAACGCGTGGCATCTGGAACCTCAACCCGACGGAAATATTCATTGGGTCTCAGATGATGAGACCCGCACCGCACAACCTGTTGATTCTGCATTTCAGAGACTGGAAGACTGGTTCCTAAGTGTCCTCCCCGTCGAAGGTGAGTTGTAGTTCTTCGAGTCTTCAGAGCGAAACTCAGCTATTCTCCAATTCGCCTTGCTCCCTTCACGAAAAAGAGGGCGACCCACGTAGGACCGCCCTCTCATTTAAAGTCTTTTGGTAAAACTGCGCTACTTCACTGTGATCGGAACTGAAACAACCGTGGCGCCCCAACTGAGATTCAAGTGCGCTTGGGTATCGGAGAGCGTATCAAAACTTATAGTGAACCACTCGACATGAGGATTATCGCTAGAAACAGGAACCTGTATACGCGCTACATCCATAGATTCATCGTATTGAGTGCCCCACGACAATTTTGAGTTAATTATCAGATAGGCTGTGTCTTCATTCCCCATGCTATAAAGCGAATAAGTACCAGCACTAATCGCCTTGTCACCGATCATGACATCATCTGAAAACGTGATTGCGGTGGATTCATTAGCTCCGGTTCGCCAGACTTTATTTGCCGGAACCAGGTCTTCTAACTTTCGTCCCTTCAGGCCTGGACGACCATAGGTTATCGAAACAACCGTCGTCCCGATTGTTTGGCTAATCGAAGCATTCGGACTAGGCCGGGCCTTTTTGTTCCCACGGTCCTGAGCAAAAGAGAAAGAGCCGGTTGCAACCAGTAGGGCCAGAGCAACGACACTGAGTTTTATTAGTGATTTCATAGAGTATTAGGTTTGGTATAGATTAATGGTTCTTGGGCGGCGTGATCATGATGTGTGCCCGGTGAGTACCGGGATTCATAATCCAGGGTCCACCCGGTGAGGCGGGCGCCAAAGGAAGACCAGTTGTCTCGGAAGTCTCAAACGGAATGTAGAATACATAGCGCAGGTGATGTTTTTCTATTTCCTGAGTATCAGGATTAATTTCTCCGTTAAGAACAGCCAGCAATGCTTTGTCGGGCATTTCTAGTTTCCCTGATTTCGCTTCCTCTTCACGAATATCGAAAATCTCTGTTTCGGTCTTACCTTCTTTCTTCAATTCTCGTCCGCGGGCCATAAACGGCTCTAGTCCCTTATGGTAACAGGCCGCACTAAAGTTCTTCTTAGCCGGGTCATCCGCAAGACAGATATAATCGTTCGAACCTTCTCGAAGCACCGCCAGCGTCCCATCCGGTTTATAACCGAGCACGGTTGCTTGGTCCCTATGTAATTGGGGTGCTGCAAGCACCGCGGTTGTTATTTGCCAGTAAACTGACGGGACTTTTGTTTCAGCATGACTGACGAGGGAAACCAGCAGCATGATTAGAGTTAGGGGTAATATACGTTTCATGGAGCCTGATTGTGGGATTCTTATGCAACGAAGCAAGCGTGCTTCGGGGTTAATAGAAAGAATTAATGTCCGATCACATCGAGATAGGACTTCAAGTAGGATTGAACAACGGTATCTGCGGAAAACGTCTCAATCGCCCGCTTTTTGGCTTGGTTACCCATTGAGGAACGACGTTCTTCATCTTTCCCGAATATTGAGATTCGCTGACCCAGCGCTTCAACATCACCAAAGGGCACCAGAAAACCGGTTTCATTATCAACGACGACCTCAGATATGCCTCCCACATCAAAGGACGCACTGGGAAGCCCATACCGCATGCCTTCAAGGATTCCCAAACAAAAGCTTTCGTATTCCGACGAATAAACGGTGAAGTCCGCAGCGGCGTAGTAGTTGTCTACATCGTAAACATCGTCAACCACCACGACTCGATCCTGGAGGTCTCGCTGCGCAATTTCTGTCTCTAGCTTTAAAGTATCTGCTCCCGCAAGTATCAAGAGCTTCATTGCACGCCCAGCTGAACCGATCTTAAAGGCATCCAATAGCAGGTCCAGCCGCTTGATCGTTCGTAGATTGGAAGCATGAAGCGCGAGCGGTTCATCCCCGACTCCGAGCGAAGAACGAACCGCAGCCCTATTCTCAGTAACGGGTCTTGGCTCGTAGAAATTCGGTATGACCAAAATCTCTTTTTCCAAATCAAAAAGTTCCAAGGTGCGTTCCTTCAAGTTTTGCGAAACGCAGGTGACTAGATCGGAAGCCGCCAGCACGTGTTGCAAAAGCGCTCGGTATTCAGGCATAGCACCCAAGTAAATAATATCTGTGCCGTGCAGCGTTGTTATGATCGGAGGAGCCGCAGCGCCTATCAGTTCTTTGGCGATCCAAGCAGCAGCCGTATGAGGAATCGCGTAATGGGCGTGCACGACATCGATCCGGTGGTTCCTGCAAACTTCTGCGATTCGCGTAGCGAGCGGCAAGGTATGGTCAGGACTTTTAAACAATGGGAACTCCACCGGAGTAGACTCACAAAAATGAATCCGGGGATGATCATTCTTCAAACGATGCGGAGGACGTTCGGAAATCACGAATACCTCGTGCCCCAACTCCGCTAACTCATGCCCTAGTTCTGTAGCGAGAATCCCACTACCACCCACGGTAGGATGGCAAAGCAAGGCAATGTTTAACGAACGACTCATCCTAATCTTACTAAAATCGCTGACTCCTCAAAACGCTGAGATCAGTTACCGAAGACGCTAACAAAGGGCTTTCGGAATATAAACGTTGAGCTGAGTAAACCCCCACTTGAATACCGTTCACCCGAGCTCTTGAAAGTTGCAGATCTATGTAGTCCATATTCGCTACCTGAGTTGCATGGCATTTCATGAGCTCAGTCCACGCCTCCACTTGGCTGGAAATATCCACAAAAATCGAATAGGAATCGGCATTAGCGGCCCCACCACTGGAAATATCATAAAACAAAACCAACGAAGCCGCATGGGGGGTCGAATCTTCCAACCCCGGTGTATTTCCGTAACGAGCTAAACGAGTCGCATCTCGCACAATTTGATTTACCTCCCGATGGTCTGGATGTTGATTCAGATGCCCGGAAGGCGCCAGGACGATGTCCGGCTGATGCCGCCGAATACGAATGGCCATTCGCCGGGTCAATTCCAGGGTCGCTCGAATACAGGTATCACCCTCTGTTGGCAGGAACTCGAGCTTAGCATTCAGCATGTTAGCAGCAGCTTGTGCCTCCGACTTTCTTGTTGCTGGGTCACCATAAGTTCCCGCCTCTCCATGAGACAACACGGTCATCACGATTGCTGCACCCTGCGCAGCCGCATCTAGAAGAAACCCACCACACCCAAACTCGATATCATCAGGATGCGCCCCAACCGCTAATATTCGTTTACCATTCATGATTAAATTCTGCGTAAGCTTCTCCTGATCTTTCGATAAAGTCACGCTTAACGAATTCGATCTCAGGAGCATCCTCCTTATTCAGATACTGAATCTCGCCTTCACCAGCAATGTAGTGTGTACATTTGACTACCGACTGCATCCATCGGAGTCGAGTATCCCGTGTCGGACTGATCTGCCGTTTCTCAATATCAGACACCGGAATGTCCATGTATTTACCACCCCCCTTGTGTAGCGAAAAGCGATCTCCTCGAATCCGAGCACGAACGACCTCTCCTTCATAAGGAACATCCACGAAATAATCATCTACCGCAATAGCCAGTTCCCGGAACTGTGAATCACTGGAACGCACGAGTTCCACTCCCTCGAGCAATCCCATGCCACGATACATCGCGATACAAAACTCGGTTACATTGTCAGTCTCTACCGAATCAAACATGTCCACCAGCTCCTCAGATACCAGATTCGGTAAACAGCGGCGGGCCTTCTCCTTCCACTCCGGTTTGATCGTTTTGCAATAGAGTGGTGAATACAGCTTTTGTATCTTGTTTTTAACTTCAAAGTTAATGCGCTCTGGCTGTCCTGTGTGCTTGTTCGTCAATACGCTACAGGTCTCACGATAATCGTGGTCGCTGTCATGAAGGAAAAACACGATCTTCCCGCCCATCTCGGCTTGCATTCGCCGAACCGTCTTGATTTTCGCAAACACAAACCGGTTAGGAAAAATCCCACAGGGCTGCTGCCCAAAACAAAAGATAGGCTCACTCCCATGCATTTGTGTTTCTCTAGGGGCCTCCCCCTCTGCGCGAGTCATCATTTAACTTTCAGAATTATTTAAAGCTGCGTTCTTTCCCAAAAACAGTTGAAGAATGAGGCTAAGTAAAATTACGGAAACACAGGCAATCAAGTTATACCAAAGATAGCCAATTTGAACCAAGTTGGATAAGTAGAGACCTACGACCGAAACCTGAACAACCAGTCCTGCGAAAAAAGCGGCATGCCCACCAATGCGTTTAATAAAGAACGCTGCGAGGAAAAGACCGAGCACGGTTCCATAGAATAATGAACCGACAATATTCACGGCTTCGATCAGGCTCTCGACCATACTGGCAAACAAGGCGAACAGAATAGCCAGTCCTCCCCAGATGGCGGTAAAGATTCGAGACGCCAAGACATAGTGCTTTTCACCCCTCTCCTTTTGTATAAAGCGCTGATAAAAATCCACGGTAGAGATCGTTGCTAACGCACTCAGTTCGGATGCAGTGGACGACATCGCAGCACTCAGGATCACAGCCACCAGTAAACCGATCAGACCAACAGGAAGCTCATTCAGCACGAAGTGGATAAACACATAATCGGTCTCCTTCATACTCACTTCACCAGATACATCGGCGATGTGGTCTTTGAGGTTTGAACGCGCATCTCGAATAGATTGTCCTGCTTCTTGAACCGCCACTTTCGAAATCTCTTCCTGAACCTTATCACCGGTTCGCATCGCATCCACATATCCAGCTAAGGCCACCTGCTGAGTTTCAAAGGTCACCATAAATGCCTCTTCCAATTCCTTGTAAGCATCCGCTTCAAGGTCGGCAATTTTCTCAACGGTAGCATCGGGCAGAAATGTAGCGGGCGGTTTCTCCCATTGATAAAAAACAAACACAAGAACACCCAATAGCAGAATCATAAACTGCATAGGCACCTTCAAGAGCGCATTGAACATCAATCCCAAACGACTATCACGAGTCGAATTCCCCGACATATAGCGCTGCGCCTGTGACTGGTCGGTTCCGAAATACGCGAGCGAAAGAAAGAACCCACCAAGCAGGCCTGACCAAAGCGTATAACGCTTATCGAGGTCGAAGGAAAGATCGACCACATTCAGGTGCCCCAATGCACCCGCGATACTCAAATTCTCCGTGAAACTTGCGTGCCCGGATATTTTGTACACCACGATTCCAAACGCGACTGCCATCCCTGATAGAATGACAGTCATCTGATATTTGTGAGTCAGACTCACCGCATGGGAACCACCGGTAACGGTGTAAATAATAACCGCCAAGCCAACCCCAATAACCGTCGTATTCATATCCCAACCAAGCACGCTGGTAAGAATGATGGATGGCGCATAAATAGTTATCCCGGCTGAAAACCCTCGCTGAATAAGAAAGATAATACTTCCAAGCGTCCGGGTTTTGGAATCGAAACGATGTTCCAAAAACTCATAGACGGAGCACAGCTCCAGTTTATAATACATCGGCACAAACACGACAGCGATCAGTATCAATGCCAGCGGCATACCAAAGTAGTTTTGCACAAACGCCATACCACTGTCGTAGGCAAGACCCGGCGTAGAAAGAAATGTGATCGCACTGGCTTGAGTGGCCATTACCGACAAGCCAATCGTTCCCCAGTGATTGGAACTGCCTTTCAGAAAGTCGCTTAGGTTATGATCGTTGCGTGTCTTCCAAACGCCAAAGAAAACGATGGCGCACAGTGTTGAACCGAGAACGAGTATATCAAAGGTGCTCATGAAGGATGCGAGACGCTTAAGCGAAGGTTTTAGTCAGCCAGACGTAGAATGCGATTTGTACCACCAGGGCAACTACCACAGTTATATACAGGCGAGTCCAACCAGCTGATTGCTCGGCTTCGGCTGAGTGTTTTACTTCGTGCTTCGAATCAGTTTCCATGTCCTAAAGAAATCAGGTTCACAAAGAACCGTATGGCGCCAGGATTTCCCTCCGGCAATTGTCTAAAAAAGGAAAGCCCCGTGTAGGCGTACCAGCCTTTCCCATACTGAGCGACTAACAAGCCACCATCTCTGGGTGGTTCGCCACGATCGTTTGCGGATATCAAGGCTTCGTAATTGCTATCCCAGGAATCCGCAAAGTATAGACCGCGCTCCTGTATCCAATCCTCGAAGTCACTCGCCGTAATTTTATTGGGCAGATTGAAAACCGGATGTTTCGGATTGAGCATACGCATTTCAACGCTTTCTTCAGATACCCGATCTCTCGAAAGGCTTAAAGGATACGGCGCTTTGAATTGTGATTTGGTGCGTGAACTGGTGGTATTGAACTGAGAGATGAGCGTTCCTCCTGCTTCCACGTAGGCAATCAATTCATCAAACCGCTTATCCAAACCCTCCAGGGCATCAAATGCACGCGGACCCAGTATGACCGTATCAAAGGGCTTCAAGCGATCACGATCGATGTCACTCACTTGAATAAGGTCCACGTCATAGCCAATACGACTCAAGGTTTCAGGAACCGGGTCCCCCACTCCCTCGATACAAGCAATGCGATTTCCACCCCGTTTTAAATCCAGACGCGTAACCTTTGTCGCTGCCTTGGCCATAATCGGCTGTCGACCGATATGTTCATAATCGATCTGGTTCGACCTCTGCGCATAGACGTTTCCATCATTCGACTGAACACTAAACAAAATTGTCCCTTCAGAAGCACCTGCGGGTGGATAAATATTCGCAAGCAGGACTTGCTCCGCGCCACCTCCTTTGAGGGAGACCTCTGGATCGGGAATCTCAACGGACCAACCATCAGGTGCAGTTGCTTCCAATCTCCCGCTGATGGTTCCGGAGTTTCCAGTCACATGCACTTCCACCTGCTTTGCCTCCCCACTCTCAAATAGAAGGACCGAAGCATCCGGTTTTAAAACGATCGCCGGACGAATGGAAACGATATGGTGCACCTCCCCTTTCACAGGATCGCTCAGACGTTGAATAACGGGCGTCGACAATTCGATCGTGTAGCCATCGATTTCAATGCCTGCGGATACCGTCATCGGTGGAGGCACATCCATCAACTCGAGCAGTCGGGTATTATTGAAATGATAGATGCCCGTTTCGGGCTCGATATTGAGCCAGAAGGGCTGGGTCAATGGAGCATCATCAGGAAGCTGAAAGCCATACGATAGTATCTCCGAAGCATTTTCACTCAACGGTGCGGCCAGATTATCCTTATTCACTAACGAGATAGCTGCAGGCCAATTTTCACTGTCGAATAGGCTCACCTCCGACCGTTTTAGTTGTGCTTCGATGGGCGAACGATTCGTCAATTCTATGTCCAGATCGACCATATCTCCCGGAGTCAAATAAGCGGATTCTGAACGCGCTTCAAAATGTAATCCCATAGCAGCCGCGATCAATCCGTGGACCGTCTTCCGTTTCGCATGCAAATATCGGGTAGTTTGGAGCCCTGCCAAAACGTTATCTACCTTGATCAAGTTTGGAATGACTCCCCACGGTTGTGACGGATTGAAAGCTTTTATAGTCTCCTCCAATAAAGTCTCCACGGGTTCACCGCCCGGGATTCGATTCCAGGAAGTATCGACCCCCGCAAGAAAGTTACCGTTTGCCGGAGCTCCGTCCAACAGAACCAAATTCTCACGTTGGGGACCCCGACGCCCCGCCTGGCCAAATCCCTGGCTCTTGTGCATACTGCGACTTTTCGCAGCGATCTCAGTGTAAGAGCTCCCTAAGAGCGGATTGTACTTTCCAATCTCGAGAGACGTCACCTCACGTTTCTCATCGCTTAGACTCCCGCTCCCTCGACGACCATAGCCGTTCCAAAACACTCTTTTCGCCTGATGCACCCCGACTTGGTCAAGCTGCTCAGGGAATTGCGTAGGATCGGCCGCTAGCGTAAACGCTTTTACAGCCAATTGTGCCGAAACGGTATGATGACCATGAGTAGGCCCCTCGTCCGGGTTAAAGCGCGTAATGATCACATCCGGCTTAAAAAACCGAACCGCATAGACCACATCACCCAACACCATTTCCTCGTTCCAGTTTTCCAGCGTATCCTCAGGATTCTTCGAATAGCCAAAATCCCGCGCCCGGGTAAATAGTTGATGGGCACCGTCCAATTCACGCGCCTGCAACAGCTCATTCGCCCGAATAAGGCCTAAATTTTCTTTCAACTCCGGACCAATCAGGTTCTGGCCACCGCCGCCTCGGGTAAGCGATAAGTAAGCCGTTTCCAACTTCTCCTCCTGCGCGAGGTAGGTGAGCATGGCCGTATTTTCATCATCTGGATGAGCCGCCACATAGAGAATTGACCCAACCGTGTTGAGTTTATGCAGCTCGTTCAGGAGCTTTGAGGAATTCATGGATTGGCCGGATGCCACACTGATTGCGGACAAAGCTGCGGCTAGGAGAACCGTTCTTACAATGGGCATAGGATGTTAGTTCAATCAGGGTAAGAAAAGGAGTCTTTGGTTTTATTCCGGTGGCTACCAGTCAAAATCTCTAAATTATGCGGGTTTTCATTTTTTGAACGGACCGCTTGCCAGGCTTGGCGTCTCTCATAGGCTCCTCGAACTATCCCATGAAACTTACTTTCGATCACACACGTCGTTTTGCATTCCTGGCTTTCTTTTTCCTAACCGCAGGATTCGTCCACGCAGACTTCACTATTTCAGGCACCCTTCCCTCTTTGACACCCGGTACTACGCTTCGGCTTGACCGCGTTGACTTGGACAATCGTACCGAAACATCCTTGGGAGAAATAACCGTCGGGGATAACCACTCCTTCGAAGTCCATTTCGACACCGAGCCCGGTTTGTTTAACTTGGTAACATCCCGATACGGAACGATACAGCTCGCGGTTGATATTGGTCAGAAAATTCAGGTATCTGCCACTTCAGGCCTAGTTGTTAGAGGTTCTCCAGATACCGACATCCTCAACGACTATGAATTATTCCGCAAAAACTCGCTAGAGAGACTGGTCTACCCACCCAGAGCAAAACTGAACCAGGTAAAAGATCTTGGCCTACCCGCAGAACAGCTAGCTCCACTCGCTCAAGCAGAAGTCGACGGCTACGCGGCGCACAAACGTGAACTCAACGACTTTACCATCGAACGCGCTTCCAATTCAGTAGCGCTTTACGCAACTTCCCTTCGCTGGGATGGCGATTATCGACTGAACGAACTCCAGGCCCTGGTCGACGGATTCGCTGAAACACACCCTAAGCTAGCCATCACGCGCAGCATGCAGGAAAAACTAAGGCTTTTCAGTCTAACAGCTACCGGTGCCACCGCTTCACCGCTTTCCGGAACGGATCTCGATGGCGCAAACTACTCGCTTGAAGACTTCAGCGGCAAAACGGTGCTGGTCGATTTCTGGGCCTCTTGGTGTGTGCCCTGCCGTGTTGAAAACCGGCACTACCCTAAACTCTTGGAGAAATATGCCGACCAAGGTTTCGAAGTCCTGGCAGTCAACATGGATGACAGTCGCTCTGCCTGGGGTCGCGCATCCCAACAAGATAAAATCACATGGCCGCAGATCTCCGATGGTCTCGCACTCAAGTCACCCATGGGCACGGCCTACAACGTCACCGCTTTACCCATGAGCTTTCTGATCAGTCCTGAGGGAAAGATTCTTGGCCGCAATCTTCGCGGCGACGTGTTGGATAAAAAGCTGGAGTCGGTTTTCTCCAAGTAAATCGCCTCAAGCCGTCATTTCCCCTTCAAGGCCGAGCTTAATCATCCAGCGTCGCAATGCCAGCGAGGCTTTATCAGCCTTGGCATGTACCTCTTCAGCAATATCCATGGGGATCTCCTCTGGTTTCTGGAGTTCGACGATAGCTCGATCTTCGTAAATGATCTTCTTTTCCCAAGCCAGCAAGTCTTCCACGGGGACGTCGTGATCGAAGTTGCGGTGAAACACTGCGATAATCTGCGCCTTGCGGGCGGACACTGGAGCAATATTAAAATGAATAACGTGCTCCCGGTCTTCTGGGTAGCTGATCACCGTTCGAGTGCAGAATGGAAGGTAAAGTGTCCGGTGCATATGGCGGTTCAACTCCGCCGTATTAGCGATTGGTGAATCATCAGGGTTCGTAGCCTGATAATCGAACTCCATGGTCATGGTAAACTCATCTTGCGTGAACTCGTAGTCCGCTCCCATCGTGGCGCTGTCCTCTTTACCAAAACTACTTTGGTGAATGAACGAGAAATGCGCGTTGTCGATAAAGTTCTCTATGAGACGTCCTGCTGAGCAGTTCCACACCTCCGGTCCAAGGTGGAAGCGACGGTAGTTTCCATCGCTTTCTTCCGGTTCCCATACAGGAATCTGATTGGTCGGCTGACCACTCAGGCAGACCCAAATTAAACCATACCGCAATTCGTGACGCACCGTAAGCAACTTTAGTTTCGCTGGGATATTCCAATCCGGATGACTCGGAACAAGAACACATTGACCATCTGACTTAAACCGGTATCCGTGATACGGACACACGAGGCACCCATCCTTGATCCAACCTTCTGAAAGCGGCGCTCCCCGATGAATACAGATATCCCGCGCGACCACATATTCCCCTCCTAGCCGGGAAACCACCAGATCGACGTCCAGTAAGCGAAGTTTTTGCGGTTTATCTCCAATGTCAGATTCCAGAGCCAGCGGATACCACATATTCGATAAAATCTCCCAATCATTGTTGGAGAAAGTGCATTCCCGAGGGTATTCGATCGAAGTCCAATTTGATTCAGCAGTAGCGGTCATATCTAGATCCAAGCATGTGATGTTCCAAATTCTGGTCAATCGCCAATAAGGTATAGTCAAGGTTGCCAGACTGGTACAATTCAGGCTTAGTCGACTCCCATGACGGCATTTCAGCT
>CALGUT010000709.1 GCA_937920335.1 uncultured Opitutales bacterium | reverse complement strand
TCAAATGGTTATGTTTAAAGGCTTTGATTATGACGTTGTCCGGGAAAACGCGGAACGCATACAAGAGATGTATGATGAGGCTTTCGAGAAAGGCACGGTAAAGAAAGGCGATACCTGGAGCGGTAAAATCGTGAAGACGATCTTCAGTGCTCGCGGTGGGAATAATCATATCTTTGGAGCCGATTCCACCAATGCAGCCACCCAAACTCAGACTAATCTCGCCGGTCGAAAATGCGCGATGCGCTTGCTCAAATTTTTCAAAACGATCCCGGGAGGAGAAAATGCCACTATCGACAGAATGATGAATGAAACCGCCAGTCGTGAAACTTTCCGCATAGTAGGAGAAAGCACGGTTACAGTTAACGATTACACTTCGGGCAGGATTTTTGATGACGCCTTATCTTACTCTTTTTACCCGATCGATTTACATGACGAACACGGTGTTAAACCCAAGCCGCTTGCTCATGGCAAAGTGCCCACCATCCCCAGAGGCGCGCTCATTCCCAAGGGCTCAAAGAATCTTATAGTTGCCGGTCGCTGCTTATCCAGCGATCGACTGGCCAACTCGGCTGCCCGCGTTCAGGCCTCCTGCATGGGTATGGGGCAGGCCGCAGCCATCACAGCGGCGCTGGCAGCCAAAATGAAAACCACGCCTTCGAGTGTGCCACTCAAAGAAATCCGTAAGGAACTGAAATCCCATAATGCGATTGTTCCAGTCGTTTAAATTAAATCAGGGAATTTAGTTGTTAGCGGCTTTCACTCAAGACGGCGTTCGAGATGCCGCGGATAAAAATGTGATTTAATTTTGAATACAAATAAAAGAATCGTAATAGTGATGCTGGCGATGATCTTTATGGTCACCGCGGTCTCCGGCTTATTGGCTTTCTTTCAACCGTTTTCGATTTTGGTTGTGGGTCTGCATGCTCTGATGGGATTCATTTTTATAGGACTTATTTTCGGCCATATTAAGCAACACTTCAGAGGCATGCGGAGAAGCTTCAAGAGCCGCTACGTTATCGGCTCACTCCTCGTCACCATTTTGCTGATCACACTCTTCTTGAAGCGCCCCAAACCCATCCGAATGATTCAAGGCTTAAGCCACAATGTGGGAGCTGCTCTTGATCGTTTTGAAATGAGAGACAATGGCATGCTCTACAACTACACGCCGGCTCCCAACTACAAGCTCCAACTGGATGTCAGAGCGGGTGAGCGATACGATACAGCGGCCCCTCCTTCGATCGCCATCTGGCTCGAAAACCAATCTTCTTATCATATCAAAACGCTCCATAGCAGTCAATCTACAGAGGAGCTTCCTTACTGGAGTTGGAAAGTCGAAGAGTACGAAGCAGCAAAGCTTGAATGGGAAGAAGCCAAGGATGCGGGCGAGGAAGAATTCCATGCCATGGCGGGCGCTACACCGAACAGTTCCTTTGATCCTGCAGACTACATCTTGCCCGAGAGAAACACCGAACCCTTTTACATGCTCATTGAGGTCAACGAAGCCAACGACCGAAATGAATTCCACGCGGACCAACCCTCGGTTATCTACAAAGTGGAAATCGACAACCAATTTCCCAAAGCATTCCAGGTGCTCGATATTGTAGGCTATTCAAAATACGATCCCGATGAAGAAGGCTGGTATGCCTACTACCCCGATGGAACGCTAACCAGTTCCCTGAAGCTGATTGACAGCGCGCTTCTAACGATTGAGCGATGAGTGCTTTAAGCAGAAGGGCAGATCGGATCTGCCATATTTTTTCAAAGGGTCTGAGGCTAAACAACTAGGTCCGTCCTCCTTTGTTTTGCACCTAGAAGTCTACCGGGCCAGTTCAACCCGGATTCGATAGAATCCGGGTTCGAACCACTCGAATGAAACCTCAGTACCCGCTTGACTGATACTCACGGATCGAGAAGCGACCGTCTTCCATTGATTATGGACATCAAGATCCGGGGACCATTCAAGGACGTAATTTCGACCACCAATAACACTAAGAGCCGGAACTGTAACCCGGCTATTCGGGATATCCCCTTTCACTTCTGGCAAAAATGCAACCGAGGTCAGATCAGGTCGGGATCCGAAAAGGAACTCGACGCCATTGGCATATCCGTCTTGGTCCCGATCTTCACCCACATCACTCAGGTCGTTGGGGTCTAAACCGTAACTACTTTCAAAGGAATCAGGCATGCCATCCCCATCCGAATCGACTTCTGTGGCCAGGCGAATGAGGCTAAGGTCGCTTGCCAGATAGACATCGTTACGGGCTGCATCTCCATCCGCACCTTCTTGAAACAGGGTGCCATCGTCGTCATGGTGAAAAAATACGCCCAGGTAGTTCGCGGGATCGACTCCGGTAGAGATCAATTCCTCGACCGATACATCGATCGAAAAGCTTCCTGTCTGGTTGACTTCCGGATTACTCAACTCTCCATATACAGCTTCTTTTACCCGTTGAATCATCTGGCCTGTTTCCGGATCAAACGCTCCGATTCCAGCTATAAATCCCAAGGTATTCGGAAGCAGACTCTTGATCGTCCAGGTCCCTTCAAAACGATATCCATGGCTTACGCCGAACGTCTCTTCCACAAAGTAGCGAATCACCACTTCATCGAACCCCCATCCCAGTCGCAGCTTTGGTCCGTCTGTAGTCTCAATGCCCACAGAGGTTCCTGAATTATCCTTTTGCCAAGCCGACCCGTCTTCCAGATGCCAGGTATAGGGGAGGAACGGTGCGGATCGATTGCCCAGGTAGGTCGTATAGCGAAAGTCCTCTGAGAATAACACCTCGTCGGTAAACGAATCAACGGTTCCGGTCGTTACTTCCAAAGTCTCACTCTCGTCGAGCAACTGTCCCTTCCCATCGCGCATAGACACGCGGTATTGATAGCGGGTGTTTGGCACCAGAGAATCGTCTTCAAAGAACCGACTACTTTGCCACTCCGAATGACTGCCACCCGCATTCCCCGTTAATTCGGTAAATAAATACTCTACGGGCTCAAATGTTCGCGCCCCTTCCATCCTGACGGTCTCTGAATCCTCAGGCGCAGGAGGACTATCAAATGAAGCTTGGTCAGGTAACGTCGGTCGCGTATCACCCGCCTCTACAGCTCCGAGATCGGGTAATCCGATAATGGGATTGCCAAAAAAATCTTTGGTTACCTCCAACCCTAGCTGGATGGATTCGTCTCCCAGGTTTAATTGCAAATCGAGACCGACCGGATCGTCTGGAATCTTTTCGATCACCATGCCCAGGTCTTTGATATGTTCGAAGAAGTAGGCCACGTAGTCTTCTGCATCGATTCCTCCTTCATTTGCAAACCCAGGATCACCCAGTAATGGTGCTGTATCCTTTATTTGGAGACTCGGTGGCAGGAGGTCAGTCGTTTGAAATAGATTGTTCTTAAACACTGCTTTTTCGAGGTTGGCTTGTGGCCAAACGGCTTGTGTGTGATTAGCGGTTGGACCCTGAAGGAAGAAAATATTGTTAGCGATGAGCACGCCTTCAGTGGTATTTTCGAGTCTAAACCCAGCCCGCAGTTCCTCACTTACAAAAACGGTATTGTTGTAAATGTAACTATTAAAGGGACCGTTCAGCGGATTTCCATTCCCTACGAATCCACTTGTCCAAAGGGTATTACTGTGCGCATTCGCTCCGTCTACTCCAGCGATCCGCCCACCATCATTGATGCTGATGTTATAGCGGTAGGCGCAGTTATAGTTGTTCCCCAGAATCTCTACAAAACCGCCTTCATTATCGTAGCTCAGATTGTATTGCACGATTACGTCGGAGCAATTGAAGTCGATGTGAGCCCCACAAGAATCAGCCCGGCCTCGAGCATGCATAAAGGCGTTTTTCTCGATCAACACACGGTTACTACTCCAAGGCCAGATTCCACTGCCTCGGCCATGCATGCGAGGGTCTGAGTAATCACCCGATCCATTGATCGTGTTTCCTCGCACGAGTAAGTCGTCCACTCGACTGGGCTGGAGCGCCGGTCCGCCAATCTTTTCACCGTAGTTATTGAGGATCTGGACCTGATCGATCCGGCGCATTTCAATCATCTTAAAGCCCACGTTCCGAATGTCACAACCCTCCACCACGAAATGGGAAGACCGTGTATCGGCGATACCCCAGATTCGCACGCCAGTGCCCAGGTAGGTGGTAGGATTGGTCCCTTCGTGCTCGGTATCTACCTCCGGATAAATATCTCGGATCGTCATATTTCGAACCGCTATATGACTCACTGTACCTCCATTGAGTGCTCGAACCGATACCCCGTAACGCTCTCCTCGAGGCGAGCCATCCACGGTCGCACCTCCATTTGCACTGATTTCCAGATCTCGCACATCGATATGCTGAGAGTTGTCTATTTGCACGCCCGCCAGATATCCCGCGGCATCTATGTAGGGCTTGTCCCCATCACCATAGCTGGAAATGACGATCGGATTGCCCTCCGATCCATTCTTTCCTGCTAGAAGCAGTTTTCCGGTAAATGTATCTCCCTTCTGCAATAGAATCTGGTCACCCGGTCCGTAGGCACCAGTTGACGCCTTATCCAAGGTTGCCCAGGCTTGAACCGGCGTCGTTCCGGAGTTCCCATCGCTTCCACCATCGGCATCCAGGTAATAGTCCGTAGCCAGTAAAGGTGAAACTGCGACCAAAACGAGCAGAAGGCAGCGCATAGGCAAAGCAAGTAGTCGATGTAGGTGTCCTGTTTCCAAACTTTCTAAACGTTTTCCTAAAAGCTGTCGATTTGGAAGCCAGTCGTCAACCGGATCTCCAGCATCGTATCGGCCGTCTCGCTAGTCGCTTCTGTCCCGGAGTCCACCAGTAGAACTTTCCTGAATAGGCACCCAGGACGTATAGTTAAACCGCTCTAAGACCCAAAGAAATCCGAAATATGTTCTTCGATGGGAATCGTTGCCATGGGCTTAGGGGCAGCTTTCTCTGTAAGAAGGACAGGTTTGAGGGTGGCACTTTCGGAGGCGGTCGCGAGCAGGTACACCATCTGGAGAGAATGCGAGTCCTCAGGGACTACTGCTTGGGTGCTCGAGCCAGGCCTGACTGACAATGACCTTTGTTCCAACCGTCACCATTCAGACCAGCGTAGAGCATATAATAGTAATCATCGAGCTCGAAGACCTGAGGGGTTAGTAAACCGTCCGAATCCCAAGCATCAGGATCATCATGGGTCTTGAATATAGGATTGTATGGATTAGGCTTAAATGTATTGAAATCCTTGGTACGTACGTGACCAATTTGGAAGATTCGATCGGTGCCCCGTCCGCCATAAAAGATGTGGAAATATGCGGGACCTTTGAAGATTTCGGCTTCACGAACACCTTCAGAGTCCCACGGCTCACCGCTTCCGACATAGACCGGATTATTCGGATTTTTGGTAATCGTTGCTGGATCGCTGACGGGGGCGGTCGCATGGCAAATGGTCGGGTTGTGAGAACGACTTTCCATACCGGTGTAGATGATATGTATCGTATCTCCAACGATCGCAACCGACGTATGACCCGCTACCTCTAGTTCATAGGTATTCTCTGCTCGGATGACGGGTTGGTCCGAAACGCGAGTCCAGATACCAAAGTCCCCCTCTTTCGTCAGTAGCCCCGTCTGTTTAGGTTTTGCTTTTTCAGTGCTATCTTCCTTAACCAGATAATACATGTAGTACTTTCCGTCGTGGGGGTTGAAAAACGGATTGGGATACTCGATCGATTTACTATCCATGCCGGTAGGTAATGGACTCAGGATGGGGTTGCGCGGATCGTGTGTGACCTCCGTCAGATCCCCCTTAGGCGCACTGCTACGTCTCAGGTCCCAATAGTTATTAGGGTCTCGCATAGACCACATATATTCGACCGTATCTCCGACCACGATGGCGTGTGCAGCGGCAGCCCAATAACCTGGTTCTGCAGTCAGCAACGGACTAGCTCCCTCGACTCTTTCAAATGATGCAAATACTTCAAAGGAAATGGCACCCTCGTCTTTGGCAGTAGGAGCGCAACCGATGGAAAGCAAAATAGAAAGCGAAACGAAGTACTTGATCGAAGTTTGAATAAACTGTGGAATCTCAAGCATTGTCGGCTTTGAGTTATTTTTAAGTAAACGTAACAAGCCAGATAAGGTCAAACGGTACGACCGGGTTTCTCTTTCCAAGCCTAGGGAGACAAACGGTCCGAGGAACACACGATCATAGGGCCGGGTTAGCAAAACGTGTCATTTCTTGAATGTTGATAATGCTGTTGATATATTCAACAGGTCTCCTTTCGGAAGTCGTGGCTTTCCGATAACAGATTGCTTCTCAATGAAAAGGCAGGGTCAATTAAGGTGCGGTTCGGTTGGCACTGACATATTGATCGAGAAGGGTCTTCATTTCTTGAACGATGTCAGGGTGGGTGTTGTACAAATTAGTGGTTTGTGAAAGGTCTGCGTCGAGATCATACAGTTGGGCTGGGGGAGCATCGGTTTTGTAGCGGCCGTTTTCGATATCACTGTTCACGTGCTTGGTGAGCAAGTGAGCTCCGGGCCCACCGCGCTCGTAGTCGGTTTCCAATTTTCCTCTGAATCCGCCACTTCCTTGTGCGCTGATATACATCCATTTGCCTTTGCGAAGGGAGAGGTGAGTCTTCTTGGACGCGCTCAGTACAAGGTGATCGCGAATTTGTTTCCTGGGTGATCCTGTTAAGGTGGGCAAGACATTGAAACTGTCGGGCCCTTCATCTTCGGCTAAGGATTGTTCAGTCAAGGCAGCCATGGTTGCGAGTAGATCCACATTGCTGATCAATTGATCCGAGACGGTGTCAGCTGGAATCCTGCCGGGCCAGCGCGCGATGAAGGGGACCCGGTGTCCACCTTCCCAGGCGCCGAATTTGAAGCCGAGGAGGTCGCCGTTCAAGCGGTGTCCGGCTTTCCAGGCATCCTGACCCCCGACGTTGAACATGCCGCCATTGTCGCTGGTGAATAGAATCAAGGTATTCTCATCAAGGTCTTCTTCTTTGAGGGTCTTCATGACTTCACCGACCATCCAGTCGAGCTCGTGGACGTAGTCTCCGTAGCGACCCGCTTCACTGGTTCCTACAAAACGAGGGGCCGGGGTAAAGGGATGGTGGATGTTGGTAGTGGAAAGAATGAGGAAGAAGGGGTTATCTTTGTGCTCCTTTATCCACTCGACTGATTTTTCTGTGAGCTTGGTGCCCACTTCACGATCCTTATAAAGCGCGTGGGCCGCCTCGGCTCCACCGATGTCATCGAGTTTTCTCTTTTCAGGAAACACCTCGGTGTTCGCTAACTGGCCGTAGACAAAAGGATCTTCCGGAACGAGACCGACTACGCGATGGTTTTCCACATACACGAAAGGTGGGTGACTGTTTACGACCGGCACGCCGAAGTAGTAATCGAATCCCAGCTCGAGGGGCCCCGGTTTTAAGTCGCCATTCCAGTTGGGAGTCTCTTCGCCAAACCCGAGGTGCCACTTGCCGATGATCGACGTTGAGTAACCGGCCCGCTTCATCACGTCGGCCACGGTCGTTTGGTCTGGATCTATAATCAATCCGACTTTGAGAAAGACGGGGCTCCAGCGATCCTCTCTAAACGCATACTCACCAGTGATTAGGTTGTAACGTGAAGGCGTGCATACGGCTGAGGCAGAATGGGCATCGGTAAAACGTCGGCCTTCTGCTGCCAGGCGATCGATGTTCGGCGTCTGCAGCTTGGTGGCTCCGTAGGAACTGAGATCCCCGTAACCGAGGTCGTCTGCGAAGATAACGACAACGTTGGGTGGCTTCGCGGTCAGGCTAAAGGTTAAAGGTAGAACGATTAAAAGGAGTAGGATGTTTTTCATGGGATGGCTGTCGTATTGAAAGAGTTATCGGTTAAACTAAATTTGGGGTTAATCCTCTACTGGTGGTTCGCCTACGATGCGCTCATAAGTCCCGTTCGTCTTCGCGAGACTGATTGCCTTGGCAAACCTAGGGATCAGGGCTTCGTGCTTCTTATGCAGATAGGTAAACAGCAAAGCGGTATCAAGCGGTTTTTCTATCTGTTGGATACCGCTGTTTTTGTAGGTTTCGGTTTCGAGCAAAACGGATCCAACGATATTGTCTGAAATCACAACATCAACGTCGCCCTTAACCAATAATTGAAAGCCTTCCTCGATCGTATCCAGCGGCACAGGATTCGCTACGATACCCTGAATGTTATTTTCCACTACTTTTGTTCCAACTCGAAACGCAACCCGGTAAGATGCGAGCGATTGCCAATTATTCAGTTCGATATCTTTTTTTACGAAAGCGAGCTCGGGGTGGGACCAGATGGCCACGGGTACTCGAAGGAGATTTTCATACTCGGTATCGACTCCTAGAATACGCCATATCTCGCCGTCCACTTGACCGGAATTCGAAAGCTCAAAACAGTAGGCGGATTGGTGTTGTTGAACTTCCAGGTTATAGTCGAGCGTATCGAGAACTGCTTCGAGGAATTGGATCTGCTTTTTCAGGTAGGGGTGTTGAGGATCCACTCCGGTCACGAGGACGAGTTTCTCAGATGGACCGGGTGATGAACAGCCGGCAATTATGATGAGAAGGCAAAGAGGGTAGAGTATCCGTTTTAAAAAGGCAGTTTTCAAATGAGCAGGGGATCGTGTTAGTTGGGTTTTGACCAGGGTAGATAGATTTCGCGAACTCAAACTTCTAAAGGGTGTCTTCGGGGTGTCCCCATATTTTTGGCACTTTGAA
>CALGUT010000708.1 GCA_937920335.1 uncultured Opitutales bacterium | reverse complement strand
CCTGCTGCAGGAACCCCTGGAGCAAAGGCTAATACATTGCCTTGATCGCCGCCAAGTGGATCGGCAACTGTTGTTGCCGATGGAAGCACTGCAAAGTTCTCTACAGGAACGGTATACCAATTCCAGGGAGCCGCTTCAAGTTGAGCATCAATTGTATAGGATTCCATATCGTCTATCAATTGCCACTGCGCAAAAAGCGAGCCAGCAAAGACGAGTGGGGCGAGTGTTAGTAGTGTTTTTTTCATAATGTAACTGATTTTTTGTTAGTTAATTGTCTGATTGAATTCCTTCGTTGGGACAAATTTTTAGAAATTTACGTTTAAAGAGACCCGGTAACTCCGGGGCGCATAATAGATCTCGGTTCTGCGTGGTATCGCAACGCCCTCATCCATATAGGTAATCTCAGAATACCCTTTTTGGTCGTCAGTTAAGTTGTATACGTTAAGCCGGAGAGACATGGCGGTGTCATTCCAGTTCCATCGATAGCCCAATGCCAGATCCGCACGGAAGCGCTCTGCTGTGGGCGGAGTTCCATAACGATTTTCCGCCAGATCTGTTCCCCCAATAGGAACTGAAGTGGGTGCCGGTCCTGTATAGACCATTCCGAGACCAATATTAGCTCCGTCGAATGGACCTTCCCTAAAGGTATACTTTCCCCAAACTGAAGCTGAATCTTCCGATCCTTGATACAGATTTACGCCCTGTAGGCCTCCAACGAGGTCTAAAGGACTCACGTCACCGAGCGCTATTGGTTGACCGTTCTTTGTTATGCTATCTGGCACGCCATCACCATCGTTATCGGTTTCAACAAGACCAAACGCTTCCCGTCCAAACGTACGAACCCAACTATCATACTCAGTTCCAAACACCAAACCGGTTTCTGGATCAATCGCATCCACCAATTGAAACGAACCCTTTACGTCCCGCTCGGTGTGCGCATAGCTGAAGATAAACTGTAGATTATCTATGGGCGAATATATGAGCTGCATGTCGTAACCGGTCGCTTCATCGGTGTAGGTCACATCAGCCCCCGTGGTAAGACTTGGATTTTGCGCGATTGAAGTACCTCGTGTCCGTTGGTAATAAAGCGGGTTAAAATCCTCTGGCGTTGCGTTTCTAATGAAAGAAGCAGAACTACGTTCACGATCCGCAAATGCCTGTTCCAGGTAGTAGCGCCAATTTTTACCCGTTGGAGTGCCCGAATCATCAATCGCTGGAAGGTCGAGCTTGTTATAGTCTAGAAAAACGGCCGTACGGGGATTCGTGGTGTCAGAAGCCAAGCCTTCAAGTCCTAGCAGCCCGTCGGGGAATACCAGCTCTCGTCCTATCGGATTCCCCTGCTCATCCCGAATGATATTTATCACTTTCTGAAGCTTAACACCTTCTTGAGTGAAATAGTAGCTATCCAAACCATAACTAATGGGAACGCCCTCCGCAATCAAGCCAGGATCGAACCCTTCGTCTTCTCCGGGCTCAGCAGTCGGATGAGTAATTCCCCCTACCCAACGCGAGGGATTGGGAGCTGCCTGAAAATTATACAAGGCATTCTCCCGAGTAATACGATAAACCGATACAGTTCCAGAAAGTTTGCTGTCGTTGATATCGAATTTGATACCGAGTTCCTCACTGGTGCCTTGCTCGGAAGGATGCCCCACCAGATTTCCATCGCGAGAGCCTGTATTAGGCGTAATACCTTCAGCACGGACCCCGTAGATCGTCAGGTCATCGTTAATCTTCCAATTTAGAGCAATCGTCTTGGTAACCTCGGTGTCTGCTTTATCGGGATTCGGCGTGTACTCACTCACTCCATCAGGCAAAGGAAAGAAACCGAACGTTTCATTGTCTGGGTTATCTATAAATACGTTTGATGGCGATATTTCCAGTGGAGGACCATCATAGTCTGGACCAAACTCGGCAAACTCGTCGAAACGGTCCCACTGCCGATCCCGAGAGTGATAACGATCATGTCGGGCACCGAGGATTACTCCAAGTCTTTCGTCAAACCACTGCCCTTGATACAGAGCATAATGCCCTGTGAACCAGACTTCTACATTTCGGAAATCTCTACCAGGTATGCTTGTCGCTTCACCATTATAGCGAATCACGCTTTGATCATTAATATTTCTAAATTCCAGAGAGTCATCATCTGCCAGCTCTCGCCCATTGGCATACTGCCAACTGACACTGGAATTTCCGATCGTGAAATTTGCCTCATCCTTGATATCATGACGACCGACCAAAAACGTATGTTTGGCTTGGGTCCCAAATAGGAAGTCCGAATCGAAAGTATACGTTCCGCGGATACGATACTGCTCGGTGGTCGTATCTTCCGGATCTTTTTCCCACCAATAGCGAACGGTGCGGTAATCTCTCAAATTACGCTGATCTCCTGGAAACGTATCCAAACCCTCGTTTTCGTCGATCGTGACATTTTCGGCAAGCCAATCCAGGATCACCTCTGGATTTTGGGTATTGGGATCGTTGGGTCGCTGGGCGATAACTCCCTTCAAATCCAATGACCGTTCGATATTATTCAAAGTCGCAATTCGTACATTGAATTGCTCCTCAACGGCGTCCGTAAGAAACATACCAGCCGAGATGGTTAAATTCTCAATCGGTGTGAAATCGACATTCGCGAGAAAATTCGTCTCGCGGCGATTGTGATAGGTATCTGGCCCTGTCACTCGGTAAGACTGCGGTAAACCGCCGAGGTCTTTAGTCCAGTTGTACTGCTCAAAGAACTCATTGCGATTGTCCTGATCAACACCCGCGAAGGTGTTGTCATAAATGTGCTGAGCACCGATGCCGGATTCAGTCTGGTCCGCATACTGTCCTTCAAGCAAAATGGTCATTTTCTCGTTATTCCATTGGAGTTGCCCTACATAGTAGTTGAGTTCTTTGCCTCTCCAGTCCGTCCAGTCGTCTCTTTCTTCCCAGGCAGTTGCAAAACGGTAGTTGAGTTGTCCACCCAGAAAATCATCCGAAAGCGGGCCGGTAACATCGAGCGTTCCACGCAGGAATCCTTCACTACCCATTCCAACAGACAGGGACTGTGAGGGAGCTGACAATGGACGTTTTGGAATTATATTAACAATACCAGAAAGAACACCGATGCCGTAGAGTAACGAGTTGGGACCACGCACGACCTCCATTCGTTCAACGTTCGTCGTATCCACGATTCCACCCAACACGACGCCATACTGCGCAATCAGGCCGCCGTAACGAAAACCATCACGATTTTGAAAGGGCACATTAAACCCACGGATGATCGTGCCGTTATCAAACCGACCTCCGACACCACCTCGCGATGAAGCTGAACGATCTGCCGTATTCACCTCATTGGCACCTCGAGCGTTTCCACCGTCACGACTCTCTCCAGTACTTTGAATAAAGGTATCCAAAAACACACCCGAAGAATACGACAAGGACTCTTCGAAATCAGTTGCACCGATATCCTCAAGAAACTCGGCATTAATAACCTCAATCGACATGGGGATGTCTTTAATCGGCGTATTCAGACTCGTGCCTGACGTCGTGTTCGTCGAACGGTAACCACTATCTTCACTGACATCGACGGTAAACGGAGAGAGTTGAAAGATTTCACCGGACACCTCATCCTCCTCCTGCGCGAAAACAGGATTCAACAACGCGCACGAAGTGAAAAGGGTTACAGCTGGTTTTCCGAAACGCCGCCACAAGGGAAGCGATCTCATAGCAGAAGATAAACTAAGGTTCATAGCTTATAGGGTCTGTAGTTAAAAACAGTTAACGATCAAAAAGGGTAGATCGAGCGGGATGAAAAAGATAGTTGGTAGTAACACCACTTAGAATCAATTATTCTAATGATGAACTTCCATAGTTAATAATTATTATAACCTATCAAGTAAAAAATTGTTAATTCCTCCAAAACAATAGGAGCCTAACCGCATTGATTTCATCGATCAATTTATAGAAATAAGGCTTAGAAGACCCGTAATGACAGGATTTCTATTTTTTCCGGCCTAACGATTTGCACTTGATTAATAACTATCAACCCATTTATAAATTTTTCGAGTTAGTTACCTACCCTAATGCCAAATCAACGTCGCAAAAGAATCTCTCAGACCCAGATCGCCGTAGAACTTGGTTACTCACAAGCACTCGTTTCCATGGTGCTAAACGGACGCAAGCAAGGGATATCTGAAGCAGCTTACAATCGAATCTGGAATTTCGCCATCACTCATGGATACTCACCCAGAGGGATGGCCATCAACAACGTTGTGAGACAGTCAGCCTCTCCCACCATTGCATACATTTTAAGAGCCCCGCTTAAGTTAGCTAACAAAAGCAACTTCTTTAATCATATTCATCAGGGCCTCTTCGACCATTTAGAAAGCCAAGGGGTTAAAATGATGTTCCTCGGTTCTGAAGATAACATCGACGCCGACCAACTGCCAGATGAAATCCGCGCAAGCCACAATATCAGCGGTATCGCCATCATGGGAGAGGTTCAGCCAGCTTTCCTTAACAAGGTCGCGAAAATCGGACTTCCAATCACTTACATCTCAGCGAGAGCCACAGGAGTTTGCCATTCGGTACTGGCAAATGAGCAGCAAAGTCTGTCATTACTCGTCGAACATCTGGTTGGACTGGGACACCGAAAATTCGCCTGGCTGGGAGGAAACAAGACGATGGGCCGCCACTCTGAACGGTATCAAAGCTTGCTCAACGCTCTAGACGACCACGGCATCGAGCTAGATCCGAAACATGAGGTAAAATTGGCCGGGGCTGATAGAATGGAAGGCTTCAATGCAGCCAAAACCATTGCCGAAGTCGCCTCGGAAGACCTCCCGACCGCTTGGATATGCCTGAATGGCCTGATGGCTAGAGGTGCGGTCAGTTACCTATTTCAAAACGGTTTTCAAGTCCCGAGGGATATCAGCGTTGCTGCCGTAGACATGACTAATGTGTGCACAGAAGAGAGTCCCCAGATCACATGCGCGAGCGCTTCCCCTGAGCAGATGGGCGAAGAAGCTGCGCAAATGCTCCTCGAGTCTATCAATGAAAAGAAAACCTCATTGATGGACATTACCCTGCCTTCTCAAATCAAAGTCCTTGAGTCGACGGGACCTGCGAGGAAACCGGCTTTGCAACCATCGCTTGATAGCCGAAAAGCCTGATTAGCTTCCTTGAACGAAGATCCCACTCTAGGACACAAGAAGAGAAAAGTTCGATTGGACTTACCTACGCCCCCGGGTTTCCTCCCAACACTAAATACAAGCATTTGTGGAATCAACTCCACTGACGAATATACTGATCACCGGGTAAGGAAAATTGGGGTCTTAAAAAATACCTAGTGGAATATGAGCCCGAAACCGTCCTGTACAGGAATATTTCTAATAAAGTAAGAGCAAACTTGCATGGCCATTTTTTGATAACTTGATAGAATGATCTCAATACTGCTCAGTCATGCGCATCTAGCTCCTGAAACAATCTGACCCAAACACTACCTGATGAACAAAAAAGCCTCTTTCTCACGTCGTAAATTCTTAGCGGCCTCAGCGACCGCTTTGGCTATGCCGACGATCATTCCATCAAGCGCCCTCGGCATGGGCCACAAACCAGCGCCGTCGAATCGGATCAACGTAGCTTGTCTCGGTTTTGGTACCATCGCCTACACAACCGTTCCAAACTTCCTGAACAACGATGGCGTTCAAGTAATCGCCATGGCCGACCCGAATCGTTATTCCGGCAGCTACGGTTACCAGGGAGAAAAGGTCGGAGGTCGCCTCGCCGGCATGCAAATGGTCAACGAACATTACGCCAAAGACACCGGTTTGCCGAACTATAGGGGGTGTCGAGCCTACGAGGACTTTCGTGAACTTTTAGACAACGAAGACGTCGATGCAGTCAACATATCCACTCCCGATCACTGGCACGCGGTCATGGCGATCTATTGCGCCAAGAAAAAAATCCATGTCTACGGCCAGAAACCACTCGCTGTAACCATTGCGGAAGGCCGCGCCATGGCTAAAGCCGTCGCCAAAAACAAAATCACGTTCCAAACCGGCAGCCAACAGCGCTCCGAGTCCCAGTTTCGCGAAGCCGTCGAATTCGTCCGTAACGGACGTATTGGCAACCTAAAGAAAATCTCGATCCGTATCCCAGGCGGCCATTCCAACTGGAATCAAATGGCCGACCGCAAGGCGCCCGAACCGATCCCAGAAGGCTTGAATTACGACCTCTGGGAAGGCCCAGCTCCTCACCGCGAGTACGCCCCTGCTATCTTGCCGCTGAACTGGAGACACAATTTTGATTACTCAGGAGGCATGATTACCGACTGGGGTGCCCATCACATCGATATCGCCCAATGGTCCATGGGAATGGATAAGAGTGGTCCGACCCGGATCGATATCCATGAAGCTGAAATTCCTCCCAGCACAGACCTATACAACACCTCCACCAAGTTCTCATTTACCTGCACCTACGAAAACGGAGTCCAGATGAGTGTTCGAGACAACCGAGGCGAACCCAACGACATCACCTTTGAAGGTGATAACGGAAAGAAAATCATGGTTCAGCGCGGGAGCATTACGATGGACCCAGTCGATCTGAGACGCGAACGCATCCAAGACGATGAATGGCGCGCTTACAGAAGCACGGATCACGTGGGTAACTTTGTCGACTGCATCAAAAGCGGCGAAGAACCAGTCGCTCCTGTAGAAACCGCACACCGCACAATCTCAATCAGTCATTTGGCAAATATCGCAATCCGCCTGGGCCGAAAATCCCTCCGTTGGGATCCGAAAAAGGAAAGAATCCTCGATGACGCTGAGGCAAACGAATATCTGACTCGGCCGATTCGCGGAAAATGGAAGTTGAGATAGCCCATCTCAGCAGCTGTATGGCTTGGTGAGACCTAACTACTACTCACGTGATTAACACAAAATCGCTTTAGTACCATTTCGTCAATTTCAAGCCCCAGTCCGGGAGCTGTCGGCACGTTCACGTATCCGTCGATCTGGTCGAACACCACTGACGCTAGCTCGTTACGAAGCGGGTTCGGTGTTTGGTCGAACTCCATAACGGGTTCCTGCTCGTAGGGCCGAGGAGCTCGCGAATACGGACACGGCGGAAACGTCGAGGCCAGGCTGATACTTGCCGAAATCATAATCGGTGATCCCCACACATGCGGACACACCTGTACGCCCATCGTGTTGGCCATCATCGCCACGTTGCGAAACTCCGATATACCTCCGATAAACCGCACATCGGGTTGAGCAAAATGAAGTGCTCGTTTTGCCAGGAAATCGCGCGCATCAAACCGATTGTACCATACTTCACCTCCAGCAATCGCAATCGGCTGACCATCCAACACCTTGAGATATCCTTCCACGTCATTGGCGAGTACCGGTTCTTCAAACCAGTGGATATCGAAATCTGCTAATCGATTTCCTATCCTGATCGCAGTCGCAACGTCGTAGGCTTTATTCGCATCTACCATCAGGTGGATGTCGCTACCAATCACCTCACGAATTGCCCCTACCCTTTCGACATCTTGATCAACGCTCAAACCACCGACCTTGGTCTTCATACCACGGTATCCGGCTTCTACATACATGAGCGCCTCTTGAATGAGCTTTTCGGTTTCGTTTTCCCGATAATAAAGACCGGTTGCATACACCGGAACCTTTGCTCTTACCGCACCTCCCAGCAACTCGGACAGGTTTTGATGGGATGCCTTCCCCGCGATGTCCCACAACGCTAAGTCAATCGCGCTCAGAGCTCCTCCCCCGAAACCGCCGGTTTGATTATCGTTGTGCAGGCTTTGAAACAGCTGGTGCCATAGGCGGTTGATACCCGCCGAATCTGCTCCTAGTAACTGGGGGGCAAAAAGCTGGTGAATGACAGTCTGCGACGGCAGGCCTCCTCCCTCACCCCAACCAACAATTCCATCTTCAGTTGTAAGCTTGCAGATGAGTGCCGTTCTTTGATTTGCCCATCCCTGCGACCAGCCAAACGGCTCATCAATTGGACATTCCAGGTAGTAACTATCGATGCGTTCAATTTTCATGAATAACCTAGAGGGACCTTACGCGTGCATTCCGAACCCAAATACCCTCACCGCCACCTCCATACAAAATGCCGATTCGCCCAGCCCCAAGGGTACCTGGTAACTGTTTATCTGAGACCACCCGATTATTTATCCAGACCTGATGACGCTCTCCATGAACCCTTAACCGGTAACGATTCCAATCACCTGTTAGAAACTGCCCATAGCCAGCTGCCTGACTACCCAGCGCTGGCATAGAAATACCGGCGCCTGATTGCCCTCGATAAAGAATCCGGAATCCCATTTCAGTCGATGCTCTGACATCTAACTCAAGCTCAAAGTTTTCGTAATGCTGAACGGTCGCCATTTCAAAGGAGCTTTCTCCCGACAGGACGATAGCCTCTCCGCTCTCGCGCAAATCCCCATTGCCAGCGACAATATTCCACGCTCCTAATGCTTCTAACGATTCCCAGTTATTCCCGTCACGAAGCTCGATCAACTGCTCCTTTAATCCAGCCTTGATCATTGAATACTCCGGCTCGCCCGCTAAGTTTTTCAATTCCATTGGATCGTCGCGGTGATCGTAGAGTTCCTCGCCTCCATCAGAAGTCAGCGAGTAGCGCCAGTGCTTGGATCGCACCGAAAAGTGAGGAAACAAAGACCCCTCATAAACGGTATGGAGCATGTGATCTTTCCCTGGCAGAGCAG
>CALGUT010000707.1 GCA_937920335.1 uncultured Opitutales bacterium | reverse complement strand
AAACTTTGAAAACTTCAGATCTGCTATACTCTTTCATTGCGGTAAGCTCAGTATGGGCCCACTAAAAACCCAGTAGAACCTTTTTGTTAGGTAACGTTGGTTTGTATGGTCTGGCCTCAGGGGATCAACAGCCAGACATGATGTCCCCGGAGTTTTTAAGAGATTTAGAAATCAATGGGGGTGAGTCTCTTATGATCCCAATGGATACTCCATTTTTCGGATTTGATGCAAGTCTTCGTATTCAGGATGATATTACGGGACTTGATTTTTCTTCGATCACTTATACAAGTCCAAGTTCTTTGGATACGATTTATATGAATTTCGGTAGATTGAATCGGGTCAGCGGTACGCCGCAGAACGGGACCTATCGTTCAATGTCTAGTATCGGGCAATATGTTGAAGAAGGTGACTATACGCTGAGCTACATTTATGCCAACGATCGTTCAGGAAGCCAGTCGATTTTTGATTTGGATGATTTGGATAGCACCGTTCCGAGGATGATTTCGGTGATCAATCCTGGGGCAGATATCAGCTTCCCTACGTTGAGTAGTCCCGTGACAGTCTCAGACGTAGGTCCTGATGTTACCATGAATCCCGTGGGTGTAGATTTTGAGTTTTCTCTTGCCGATATGGGGGCTGGGTTAAACTACGGAAGCCTACAGGTCTTTCACTCAACCAATCGGCAGGCACAGTGGAAATACGACTATTTTAGTGTTGGTTATCGTGTCAGTGGCGATGAGTTCGCGGCGGCGTTCAAACGGACAATTTCATTCGAAACCACGGATCCATCGGGCATTTATTGGTATCAACTTTCAGTAGCGGATAAAGCAGGCAGGACAAGTACCTGGGGCCGCGAACTGCAGTATTATACCTCATCTGCGGATCCATTACCTGAAGGGTCCGATGAAGCGTTAGAAGTTTCGACGGATTCGGGGGGTACTACAGATTCCACACCACCCATGTTGGACGCGATAACGCTCAATTGCGACTTTGATTTGGCAGAGGGTGGCGGAGAGATCGATGTGAACCTGAGTGTTACAGACGACATGACTCCCTTGTTGATGGGTGGCAACTTTTTCGGAGGCTTTAATTACGTAACGATTCTGAGTCCGACGGGAGCAACCGAAATTCAGACCTACTTTAGTGAAGCCCATTTGGTGGGTGGCGACCTGACTTCAGGTATGTACAACTTCAAAATTCCGGTTGCTCAGGGTGTCGAGGGAGGGCGTTACACCGTGGAGGTCGGGTTAACGAATGAAGCCAATTTATTCTCACGTTACAGCTTACGGGATATTGATATGCCGTTTCCTGCACCTTTTACTGGCTATTGCGAAATTGAAAACTCGGGAATTGTGGACGTGGCTGCACCTATTCCGATGGAGCTTAAGGTAACGCCTACGATAGCAGGTACGGGGACAGATCTGAAACTACGGGCCAACTTGCGCGTGTGGGACGAAGGATCGGGTTTTAAACTCGGAAACATAAGTCTTCGAAATGGAACGGATCAGGCCTTTGGTAATAGGAATAGCCTTTGGAGTATGGCGTTAATACCTCCTGGAGAAGGAAGTTCCGCAACCGGAGACCTCTATGATGCCAGCTACGAATTCGAAGTGGATGTGAGCTCCAACCAATTTAGCGGCGATTTTCTTTCATTCTTCCTGACCCTGGAAGACGAATTCGGAAATAGAAAGGAATATGATAGTAGCATTAATAACTTCGGTTACAGCTCCGTGCCGCTGCCTTACAACCGTACGCAGGTAGATATCGTATCATTGGCTGACGAAGACGATTATAGGGCTTTTGCTGAAAAAGCGGGAACGTTTCCTGCCGAAGCCACCGAAGAGCAAAAGGGGCTCGACTACGACTATGATCACGATGGAAGAACGAACGGTGAAGAGTTTGTAGAGGGAACATCAGTGGTAGATGGGAATGATTATTTATTTACTTGGATTGAACACGAGAACGGAGTCGGTTCTACCGTTTACTTTCATCCATTTATGCAAGATAGGCAGTATACCTTAAATCAAGGTTTGCCGATGAGTAGTTCAGAGCCGGAGCCAATCTCTTCTCTCCCTCTATTGGGCGACTTACCGGGCGTTGGTCAGTTCTTCAGAGCGGAGGCGCCCGATGAAAATGATCTTAACCTGCTCGTGTATATCTCTGTGGGACTCATTGATGTCGCAGCAGGTGATTAGTGTCACGGTCTCTATTTAGGTTTAAGTAGAATTGCTTGAAAGCGGACTTAGCGTTCGGTCCTGCAGTTCACCTTGTGAAAGTAATCAACGGATGCAGTGGGGTAGACGTTCATGCGCATATCAATTGCTGCGAATGTCGGGTAGGAGTCTAAAAGATCCTCGGAATCAGCCTTGATCATGGTTTCCCAGTAGTCGCTCTCAACGGGGTAATCCTCAAGTAGGTTAAATAGCTGAGCGTAGGCTGCCTCAAAATCTGGATATTCTCGGGCTCCCAGTCCTTCAACGTATTCGAAGGTCGCTAGGAGATCGATAACTTGTGGGCCTTGGTGATCGATAGAGCAGGTCTTTATGGGAAAGGAAACGGACTCGATGATTTTGGAAGGTGTCGTGCCGTTTGCGCGAGTGATTTCGCAGCTCATGATGTGCGGGTAGTTGAGCTTGGAATTTGGATGTACCGATGTGTTGAGCAGAACCGTTTCGATGTTGGGGTAATTCTCCAATACGAGCTCACAGGCATCTTTGACCATGCTTTCCCAGTAGAGGGGTGCTGTTTCACCATTAGGAATTAAGTTAAATCGGGTGGTCCATCCGACCAAGTCGCTCCTCAATTGGATAAAGTCCGGGTAGTCCTTTTGCTCCATATTTGCCCGGTAGCTAATTATGACTTCGAGATCGATCAGGTCGCCGGTCCCATGGGTGATCGGAATTCGCTCGATGGTCATTTCGAGTGATTCATCGGATACGGTATAAGTCGCACCGTAGAGGATAGAGCTTGAGAGTGTAAGGAACAAAGCTAGCGAACGTATCAAGAGATGCATAAATGGGACGGGTTGGATGTTTATCCGTTAACAGCATGAAGTTTGCCTTAATGGCATCGACTTTGCGAAATATCCGGATTTGTCATATAATCTGCTATTCAAAACTATGATCCTTCACTTAGGTGCTCGTTGTTTAAGATGGTTCTCAATCGCTTTGTTTTTGGGAGTACCAATTTGTGCTGATGCTTTGGAGGATTCCGTCGAAGGGCACGTGAAGATGGTTTTTCAACCTGACTGGTTTCCGAATGGTCAGTTCAGCGGGTTCTTTTGGTCGGAACGGTCAGGGCTCTACGATGAGGTAGGTATTGATATCTCATTTAACCGTTTTAATTTTGGAACCGATTTTCTTGGCATGGTGGAACAAGGTGAAGCGGCGGTCGGCACGGCAGAGGCCTACATTCTGATGGATGCGGTTTCAAAAGGGAAGGAACTGGTGGCGCTGGGCGCTGTGTTGGGAGAGAGTCCGGCTGGCTATATTTATATGAAGGATTCCGGAATAAGAGGGGCCTCCGACATTTCTGGTAAGACAGTTGGGGTACATGCCTACGCTGACGCTTTATTACCCTTCTTTGTGCAACATGCGGGGCTCAATCCTGAAACTGTGACTGCTAAGCGCGTTGAACATCACATCGAGATTTTACTGGATGGAACGGTCGACCTACATCAGGGCTATGCCATTGATGAGATGATTCAGTTGCAGCGAAAGACAGATCGTAAACTGGGGATCTTGC
>CALGUT010000706.1 GCA_937920335.1 uncultured Opitutales bacterium | reverse complement strand
ATGAAGAGAATCATCTCGATCGTCGTTCTCTATGCATTGATCTGTCTAATTCTTTTAGCAGCAGCGTGGGTAGTAGTACCCGTTATACTTAGTCAAGCCATTGGTTTATTCGAATCCATTCCGGACATCTATCAGAAGGTGATCACCCACCTTAGGGAAGCTAACCCGGCATGGTTAAGTTTCATACAGGAGAAAATCAGCACTGAGAACCTAAACAATTACAGCGAGCAGCTTGTCGCTACTCTGAAAAAAGTGCTTTCCGCATCTGGAGGGGCCTTAAAGTTTTTCGGACAAGGCATTGCGGGCGTTCTCGGCTGGACCTTCGCTGTTGCGATCATACCGGTCTACTTGTTCTTCTTCCTTCAGTTCGAGGAAGACGCCGTACCTCGTCTCCGTGATTTTCTCCCGTTTCTGAAAAAGGACCACCAGGACGACGTTCTCTTTCTCGTTCGCGAATTCGTCGGTATGATCGTGGCCTTCTTTCGAGGACAAATCTTGATCGCGCTCATCATGGGGATCCTCATGGGGATCGGCTTTACCATGGCCGGACTAAAATCTGGGTTTTTCATAGGCCTAACGATGGGACTGCTGAATTTAATACCTTACCTGGGATCTATACTGGGGGTTTCAATCGCTCTACCTCTTGCATTTTTCCAGCCCGATGGCGGCTGGATCGTCCTGGTCTGGGTAATCGCAGTTATGATAGCGGTACAGCTGCTTGAAGGTTGGATACTAACGCCGAAGATCATGGGGAATCAAACCGGACTCCATCCAGTAGCCATTATATTTTCGGTCTTCTTTTGGGGCATAGCCCTGAACGGTCTGCTCGGAATGATACTGGCAATTCCACTTTCCGCGTTCTTCGTTACCTTCTGGCGACTGGCTAGAGTTAAATACATACCGATGCTACTCGGTCATGATGAAGATGACCCACCCGAGACACCAGAACCTACCACGAGTTAGTTGACGTCGACCAAACAGACCAACTGAAGTCGAATCTACCCTGTGATCCGTTTCAAAGTATCTAGAGAAACTTCCTGAAATGCTCGGAATCTCCAATGCCCGGAACTCATCCCAGCAACAAATTCACTGCGCTGATTTTCACCGGGAAATTCGAACCCGATCAATGCACGCCCCACACGCTCACCTGTATATTGGTAGTTAAAATAACAGATGTTCGCGGACTGCTTTACCGAGTTCAGAAAGTCGTGTAACGCGCCTTTGCGTTCAGGAAACTCAAGTTGAATAAAATAAGGGTGCGTTATCAAACCAGAGTGAAAGGGAACTACCCGAAATGATACATCCGGACTGGACGTCACATTCTCATAGTCGATTCCGATTCCATTCAATCGAACCGGTAGTTCTTCGAGTTCTTCCGCACTCCCTTCGATTCCAAGAATCGGCCAAGACTCCGTGTTATGGGTTTTCCCATATTGAAAGTCCACGATGTTCAATTCACTCAATCCTTCTTCCAGAAGACGCAAAAGCTCTCCCGATTCTTCTTTTATACGAAACCGCAGGAATTGCTTCGTAGCTGAGCCGACTCCAGAAGTATCAGAAATGCGACCGAGCTGGTGAAAATCCATATTCGCTCCACAGAGAATCGTAACCACTTTTTTGCCCTGCAGCTCATCCTGTTTCTTGATTGCAGCAGCCAAGCCCATCGCCCCCGAAGGCTCCGGAATTACACGAATCGTATTCCATAATACCTCTATAGCCGCGCTAACTTCATCGTTTGTCACGGTTACAAACTCATCGATGACAGACTGACATATCGGATAGGTATGTTCACCGACTTGCTTTACAGCCGTTCCGTCGCAAAACACGTCCACATAATCAAGGGTCACCGGTTTCCCAGCAGCAACAGCTGCCGCCATAGACGCCTGGTGTTCTCCTTCAACCCCAATAACTTTTATCGACGGAAAAATTTCCTTGAGCCACGTCGCAATCGAAGCCGCCAATCCACCGCCACCGATTTGAATGAAGACTACGTCAAACGGACCCCTACCCGACATTGCGATCTCATCAGCAATTGTCCCTTGACCGGCCATAACATAGAGGTCGTCGTAGGCGTGTATATAAATTAACGCCCCTTCAACACTCACCCGCTTGGCTTCCGAGGCAGCCTCGTCATAGGAATCTCCAACTAAACATACTTCAACTTGATCCCCTCCCAAACGCTTCACTGAAGCTTGCTTCATCTTCGGTGTCGAAAGGGGCATATAAATCCGCGCATGAGTCCCCAGTTTCTCAGCCGACAATGCAACTCCCTGGGCGTGATTTCCAGCTGAAGCAGTTACGACACCACGGGCAAGTTCCTCTGAACTGAGCAACGACATCCGGTTAAACGCACCCCGCCATTTATAGGCGTTAATTGGAGAAAGATCTTCGCGTTTAATAAAACATTCGAAACCCAATCGAATGTCCAACGACTGCAAAGGTGTCGCCGGAGCTAGGGAATAGACTCGCTGGCGGGCGAGCAAAATTTCGCGTATAAGTTGATCTTTCATGCTTCAAGGAAGTTGCGGACAATCTGGCGAATCGAACCTGCTAGGCAACCCTCTTGTTTAAGAGCGCTTCTGAGCCCAGAAAAATACCGGCGCCACTCCACCAGTTCGAGTCCATCGTTCATAGCGCAATACGAAGAACTCGTCTAAAGGCAGCTGTGCAAACCATCTGCTCACTGCTTCGTATTCCTCCATACCACCAGCATGTCCGCGGTAGGCGATCAATGAAATCGCACCGGTCCTATCTAAAAAACGCTCGCAAATAGCCAAAGCCCGAATCGTATTTTCAGATGAGGTTACAATCGACTTATCCGATCCGGGCAGATACCCCAGATTGAACATTGCCAGCCTGATAGACTGCCAACCCAAAGCCTCTAAGTGCACATCCAAATCCTCGTGCCCGGAAACACGAAGGCTCACACGATCGCCCAAAGTGTTGGCTGCCAGTCGATCCTTCGCCTGAGTTACCGCTTCCACTTGAATATCAACACCTAAAACATGTCCCGTAACACCGACTCGTTTCGCAAGAAACACCGTATCATACCCATTTCCAACCGTCGCATCGACGCAACGATCTCCTTCGGAAACAAGTGCCTCGACGAATCGATGACTGACATCGACTGGGTTAAAAGAACTCATAGATATTTACGGAACCTATCGACGTCACACTCTTGGTGCAGCGGCACATCATCCTCAAGGTGATCCGTCAGCTCCTTAGCAAGCAGTGGAGCCTGCAACGATCCTTTCGAACCTAAGCCGTTAAAGATAATGAGCTCAGGAAACCAGGGGTGGCGGCCCAAAACCGGTTTAAAGTCATGTAACGCAGGACGGACACCACTTTGATGTTTAGTAATTTCGAAATCCCAGTCGACGAGCTCTTTTAACGCCTCGAGGATTTCTTCCTGACCCTCATCCGAAACTGAAAGGTCAATCTGCTTGAGGTCGTAGGTAGCACCTGCGCGATAACGACCCAGAGAAAGCGGCAGCAACCACTTTCCACGATTGAGGACTGGTGGAGTCTCCAGCTCTGGACCTCGTAGCTCTAAAAGCTCTCCTTTGGCATGACGAAACGGCAGGTCACGAAAGAATGGGTTTGTATCATTTTGAAATCCTTGGGTGAAAATGACGTTCTTCGCCTCATGGCCTTTCCAGCAGACCTTATCGGAATCTCGGCTAAACTCAGAATGACTCCATTGATCCTCAATCAAACAACCCTGCTGTTTGAACCATCTTCGAGCGCTGAGAATCAAAGTATTCTGATTTACGAAGCCTGTTTGGTGGAGTCGGTAACAGCGTTCCCGCGCTAACAATCCGTCCACCTCACTCGCATCGAACGGGTAATCAATGTCGAGAGCCGCGAAGTCTCCAGCACTCAGCTTTTGCTCGAAAAACCGTTGCTCCTCGTCCGTTTTGAGGAATCTCAACAGCGGTTTCTTATGAAAAAACGTTTCGCCCATTTGCGCTTCCCAGCGAGGGTAAGCGTCCAGCAGGAATTCCCAGCACTCCTGAAAACGCCACGTTAACACATGCCGCCTCCCAGTGATCGGGTTAATGAGGCCAGCGGCCACTTTCGATGCAGAATGTTTGTGCCCGTCGTCGACCACGGTAACGCTCTTCCCACGCTGAAGTAGATTCAGCGCTATGAGGCTTCCAGCGATTCCCTGCCCAATGATCAGGTAATCCGTTTGCACTTTCGATTTCGATACCATGAAGTTTCGCTCAGCATTTCATAACTTCCCGTAGTATCAAAACCGAAAACGCAGTTATCTTTTTCTTTCGCTGGCTCCACATACTTTCTCTGGATGCAGTTGCCGCAGGTATGATTTGGCAAGAACTGTTCTTTCGCCAACTGGGACAAGAAGGAACCTGGGCCCCACGTTGTATTCTGGCCGCTGCCATCTGGCTAGCCTACACCGCCGATCGACTCTTCGATACCCTATCGCTGGACCTCGGAAAACCCAGAACTGAACGGCATCTCTTTATTCGTGATCACTGGAAACCGATAGTCTCTATTTGGGCAATCGTTTTTACTGGAAGTATCACTACCGCATTCAAGTCACTGACCACCGACCAGTTTATAGGCGGACTATGGATCGTTCTATTAGTAAACACCTACTTCCTGACGCTTCGTTTCTCGAAGAAAATTCCCATGCTCGGCAAGTTGAAAGAAATACTCACGGGAACCTTATTTACCTTGGGCGTATCCTATTTTTCATTACTAGATGGGAGTCCGGCCAA
>CALGUT010000705.1 GCA_937920335.1 uncultured Opitutales bacterium | reverse complement strand
GTGAAGCCATGGCTCATGGTGTCGTAGTTTTGACGACGGATGTGGGTGCAACGACGGAAGCGGTCCATCATGAAGAGACGGGATTGATTTTACCTGCGAATGACACCGTCGCCTGGGCGGATGAAATACAGGCACTTATCTCCGATGATAAACGTCTGGAACGCCTCAGGTTTAATGGGCGTCGTTGGGTAGAGGAACATTTTAATGCAAACAAGAATGCAAGAAAGCTACTGGAGGCCTTTCGCTTTGCGGTCGGTAATCGCGCGTAGTAGATAGTTGGGTTATGCGGCTTTTTTTTGATGTCACAAAAACGGCCAGCTCGCGGCAGCTGTCGGGGCTCGTTCGCGTTTCCGATAAGCTGAGACTGGCTATCAGTGAGAAGATAATGGAAGGATTGATTCCGGTTATCTGGCATTCAAGAAAGAGGTGTTTTATCGATCAAACGACAAAGGAGGTCGTTATTATTACGGGCGAGGATGGGTTTCTGACACCAGAGGTATTTTCGTCGGATGAGCGTCCGGGATATTATGATACCTTGGTGGATTCGGGGGTATATTTCGTCGCTATTTTCCATGATGCCATCCCCTTGAAATTCCCTGCGATAACCTGGCCTAAGAGTGTCGGCCGGCACCCTCAGTATTTGGAAGATCTCGCTAGGTATAGCCATGTGTTTAGCGTCTCATCTGCCAGTAAGATCGATTTGCTAGCTCATTGGGATAGAGTGGGCATAAGCAATAGACCGACCGTATCTACTGTGACGCTTGGTGCAGATTTTTTTGATCGAGACACCGTTGATTGGAGTCACCGTCCGCAAGAAATGCCATTGGTATTGAATGTTGGAATCATAGAACCTCGCAAGAATCAGGAAGGTCTATTAAAACTTGCTATTGAGCTATGGGACGAGGGGGTTGATTTCGAATTACATTTTGTTGGCCGAATTAACCCACATTTTGGCAAACCCATTGAAAAGAAGATTAAGCGTGCGAGGAAATCTGGTTGCTCTGTGTTTCTTCACAGTAAGCAGAGCGACGGACTGCTTTTAGATTTATATTCGAGAGCACGTTTTACGGTTTTCAATTCAATTGCAGAGGGCTTCGGTTTGCCAGTGGTTGAATCACTTTGGTTAGGGGTTCCCTGTGTTTTAAAATCGCTTCCTAGTTTGAGAGATTTAGATTTAGCCGCCGTTTGTGGTCTTTCTACAACCGACTATGATATGAAGCAGCGAATGAAATCCTTGTTGATCGACAAAGTTTTTTATGAAGATGTGCTGCAAAAAACATGTAGTGCTAATCAGGGTACTTGGGATGAAACGGCAGAGACTATATTGAGGGGTTTCGAAGGGCGATGAACAGGATCAAGTGCCTTGCGATATCAAATTCCTATCCGCCTGATCATGCCGGTGGTTACGAGCTGGGAGCCTTTAATGTATTGGAATCGCTCTCCAGCGAGTATGGGTGGATAAATTCGATTTTTGCGTCCGTAAGGAAAAAGAAATCCCTGCTAACAGCAGATACAGTATTAACTGGATTTTTTCCCGGTAGGTTGGGCCCAGAAATTGAGCTGATTAATACCAAACGAGCGATAATTCGAAACACAGATTCTATAAATAGTGCGCTCACAGAAGCGGTCGGTGAGGCGGATGTGATTTTTATCTTTAATCCTCGTCGCTTGATCCTTCCACAATGGACAACTGTCCTGAATGCCGAGAAGCCGGTGTTCTTATTGATTTCAGATTTTTGGCCCCAGGATCCCTATGGAAGCGATGTGTTTTTCACACGATCCAAGAAACAGAATGGTGAATTGCGCGATCTGAAGCTGAGAGAACTTTATCGGACTGTCCCTGCCTCATCTAAATTCTTTGGTGAAGTAGCTGGTGTCGTCATGGGAAGTCATTTCATGAAAAATGCGCATGCTGAAAGCCTTGCTATGGTAAGTAAAAAGTGTGTGGCGCATTGGGGAATCGAGGTTGGGAAGTTTCCTGCCATGCTATTTTCTAATGATCGGCTTAAGACTGTCGGGTTTTGTGGACGACCAGAAAAAGAAAAAGGTCTGGACTTGGCTCTTGATGCTTTTCGGAATTTAGCCTTGGAGGTACCTGATCTAAGGCTACGAATCGCGTCGGACCTCAAAGGGAGTACCTTTGGTCGTTCAATTATTAAACGAATCAATTACGATCCGATTCTGAAGGAACGGGTGATCCTTCTGGGACATGTCCCTCATGATGAGCTGCACGCGAAACTCTATTCCCAGATAGGGGTGTTGCTTTTCCCGAGCGTGTGGGATGAGCCATTTGCATTAACGGTATTGGAAGCAATGTCATCGGGGTCGATTGTTGTAGGATCAAATACGGGTGGGACTCCTGAGGTAGTCGATGACGAAACGGGTTATCTATTCGACCCCAAGAAAGAGGGGGCTCTTTTGGAAGCCTGTCGGTTGGCAGTCACGGCAAGTGAAAGTAATCGATTGAAAGCAGAATCAGCGGTGAAGCGCATTCTGGAACACCATACGATTGAGTTGATGGCGAAGAAGATTGATGGATTCGTTCGGGGATCCATGTGAAGTCGATTGCGTTAGTGAGTCGGATCGCTCAATTATTGTATCCATGCCATTGTTAAAAGACCAAGTTGTGCTCGTTACGGGTGCTAGTAGTGGAATCGGAGCTGCCATAGCGGAGGCGTTTGCTGCAGAAGGGGCTCATGTCGTTTTAGCGGCTCGAACCATTGAAAAATTAGAGACCATCGCAGAACGCATTAACGCCGGAGGATCGACGGCTTCAGTTATTCAGGCCGACGTGGGAGATGAAGCCTCAGTGGTAGCGATGTTTGAAGAAATTCGACGCAGCCATAAGACCTTAGATATATTGGTAAATAACGCTGGTATCGGATTGGGAGGGGCTACCGAAGATCTGTCGTTCGAAACCTGGAGAACAGTAATGCGCGTTAATTTGGACGGAGCTTTCCTGTGCGCTAGAGAATCATTTAAGATAATGAAACCTAAAAATAAATGTCTCAATATGTTACCCATTT
>CALGUT010000704.1 GCA_937920335.1 uncultured Opitutales bacterium | reverse complement strand
ATATAGACCGACTGGCGGCTAACGGTATCCGGTTCGACAATGCATTTTTAACTGCGAGTAGCTGCAGTCCAAGTCGGGCGAGCATTATTACTGGCCGCTATCCACACAACACTGGGAAGGCAGCCGAACTTCATCTACCGATTTCCGATCATTTGCCCTGGATTCCTGAGTTGTTACAAGACGAAGGATACTACACCGCGCTGTCGGGTAAGGATCATATGAGGAGGGAAGATGGTTCACATGAGGAGTTCTGGGATCATCGAGATGGCGGCAAGATCGAAGGAAACAGTGGCGGTGAAGCACATTGGCTCGAGATCACACAAACTCGCCCTATGGATACGCCATTCTTTTTCTGGTTCGCTTCTAATGATGCACACCGCAAATGGGATGCTGATAGTGAATGGGTTGAATCGAATTATGGACCCATGACAGATCCTGCATCTGTAGTCGTGCCACCTTTCTTATTGGATACTCCGGAGACACGGCAAGACCTTGCCAGCTACTATAACGAAATCAGCCGTTTCGATTATTTCATTGGTGTTGTCGTTGATGAGTTAGAAGAGCAGGAGATTTTGGATGATACACTCATTTTCGTGTGTGCAGATAATGGAAGACCATTTCCACGAGCCAAGACGCGTTTACACGATTCCGGGATGAAGACTGCACTGGTCGCTCATTGGCCTGCCGGCATCCAATCGACCGGTGCTAGCGATAGTCTGGTCAGCATCATAGATCTTGCACCTACCATTCTGGAAGCAGCCGATGGATACATCAGTGAGACATTTCAAGGCGTTAGCCTGTTTCCTGTTTTTAGAAACAAAGACACGGACGTGCGGCAGTATGCCTTCTCTGAACACAATTGGCATGACTACGAGGCTCTCGGACGCAGTGTTAGGACTCAGGAGTGGTTATATATTGTAAATGATCGTCCGAATAAAGCCTGGCAAGGACCTGCAGACTCCGTGCGCTCCGACTCGCATCAACAACTGCTGGCTGCTTTTAAAGCGGACAGTACCAATGACGCGCAAAGCGAGGTGTTTCTTGCTCCGCGTCCGACGGCTGAACTCTATCGAGTGAACGATGACCCACATCAATTAAACAACCTTGCAGCCGACACCCGCTACCAAGGGGTCGAACATTCACTGAGCGGTATCCTTAAAGTCTGGCGCCAGGAGACGGGGGATTCTGTGCCGAAGTTAATCTCAGAAGATCAGTTTGACCGGGAGACGGGTGATCGGATTGCCGAGGGACAGAGCTTCCGACAAGAAACTCCAGGCGAGTCAGAAAGTGCTAGCGAGATTAATCGCCACGGACCCCGTTAAGCGGAAACCTAATTGTTTAAGCCGATCAATTAAGCTTTATCCACAAACCATTGAGTGTGAAACTCTGAACTTCTAATTTTACTACACCTATTATGAAGCTTCTAAAAACCCTGGGAATTATTTTGTTAACCAGTCTCCTGTCATTGACTGGTTTTGCAGCTCACCACGCTTCCAAGCCCGAAGCTGAAACGCCTATCAAGGCGCTGATCGTTACGGGCGGTTGTTGCCATAACTACCACTTCCAAACCTCAGCAATGACGGAAGGTATCAGCAAGACGGCCAACGTTGACTGGACCATCGTGCACCAAGGCGGCACTGGTAGGGACTATGAGTTGGAATTTTATGCAGATCCAAACTGGGCGAAGCCTTATGATATTGTGATTCACAACGAGTGTTTTGCTCAAACGACAAACGTGGATTACATCAAGCAGATAACCGAAGGTCACAAGATCGGGGTTCCTGCCATTGTGATTCACTGTGCGATGCATACCTATCGCGATATCGAAGAAAACGACTGGCGTAAGTTCTTGGGTGTGACCAGCAAGAAGCACGACCACCAGAGTCATTACGAAGTAACCAAGCGAAAGGCGAACCACCCTGCGCTTAAAGGCATGCCTGATGATTGGAAAACTCCGATGGACGAACTCTATATCATTGAAAAGCTTTGGCCAAGCGCCACTGCGCTTGCCACGTCTGTCAGTGAAAAAGACGGAAAAGAACATCCTGTAATATGGGTAAACGATTTTGAAGGTACCCGCGTTTTCGGTACGACTTATGGTCATTCAGATGACACCTTTCGCGATCCGGTCTTCATCAACCTCTTGTCTCAGGGATTTCTATGGGCGGCTAACAAGTAGGGCAGTCGGATGAAAGTTTTCCTCGGGTTTCTTCTTAGCTGCTTTTTAAGTTCTCTTGCGTTTGCCGATAAGCCGAACGTCGTCATTGTAATGACGGATGAGCACAACCTAAGAACCCTCGGTTGCTACCGCGAACAAATGACCGAAGATCAGGCATTTGTCTGGGGAAAAGGTGTTAAGGTGGATACACCTCACATTGATTCTTTGGCGAGGGGTGGTGCGCTCTTAAGCAACTTCTATGTTGCGTCTCCCAGTTGTTCGCCGTCTCGAGCGACCTTTATGACGGGGCTTTATCCGCATAAGACAGGTGTGCCGAACAATGATCTTCCCATGGACGACTCTATGGTGACGTTCGCTGAGGTGTTGGCAGATAACGGGTATGCCACTGGATACTTGGGGAAGTGGCATTTGGATGGCAAAGGAAAGCCTCAATGGGGGCCGGAGCGTAAGTTCGGCTGGAATGACAATCGGTACATGTTTAATCGTGGCCACTACAAGAAACTGATCGATACCGACGGTGGCCCCAAGGTGGATGCGCCGATCAAAAGCGATGGGATTCCCGGTTATGACGTGGGCGATGCGGATGAAACCACTTATGCGACTGACTTCCTGATGGATCGAACGCTTGATTTTATTCGAGATAATAAGGACGGACCCTTTTGCGTGATGCTGAGCTTACCCGATCCTCATGGACCGAATACTGTACGGGAGCCTTATCATTCACGGTTCATGGGCCTGGAGTTCCAGACACCGAAGACCATGCACAAAACCGCAGAGCAAACACCCGCG
>CALGUT010000703.1 GCA_937920335.1 uncultured Opitutales bacterium | reverse complement strand
GCAAAGGCCTTTACGATTTCGTCTACGTGAGCGTTGGTGACCGTGTCTTTAAATTTAAACAACACCACATGGCGTAGCAGTGGGGCGTCAGTAGACGCGGATTCATTATCAGAAGAGGGAGTGCAGCCGAAAGTCATAGCGAGGATGGATAGTAGAGTGAGTGAGCGTGTGAGCATGAGATTATGGGGTTTAAGTTGTCAAAGTAGAGAATGGACTCTGAGTTGATCCTATTTGGTGGACAAGGTAGAAGTCTAAAATGATCGAAACAAGTATTTCGATACTTTACGGGGACCCATGTTTCGAACGTTCTATTTTTCGAGTGGGAAAACGGTAGAATGGGTAATCATCGATGCGGCTAGCGCGATGTCCAGCAAAGCCGACTACACATCCTTTGTTGAAGTATCTGACGCCCGTTTTGTGGATGTCCCGTTCCTTCCTCTGCGGTTATTCGATTTCTTAGGCGCTAGCGAAGTATTCGATTCCGTGACTATCTTCTGACAGTTTCACCCAGTCTTTTAAATGGTTACGGTGCTTTTGCAGTTCGTTTTCATACTTTTCGTCACCTGCTAGATTAATCATCTCGCCAGGATCTGCTTGAAGGTTGACGAGCGACTCCTTGTGGTGGCCTTCTTTGTAGGCGCAATATTTGAAGCGCTCGGTGCGGATCATGCGGGACCAATGGTTTTCGGAAGCGACATAGAGGGGTGGGGCTTCCTTGGACCGAAGACTTCTGCCTAACAGGTGTTTTGGGATCGTTACACCTGCGAAGTCGCAGAAGGTGGGTAGTAAATCGATGCCGATATTGACGAGGGATGGATCGACAGTTCCGGGCGCAAGAGATTTTGGATGGCGGATAATGAGTGGTACGTGGACCGACTCTTCATACATGACGCCCTTGGATGCCAATCCATGACTGGCGTCCATGTCCCCATGGTCACTGATAAATACAACCAGGGTATTGTTCTCCTGTTCGCAGGCTTTGAGGCCGTCGAGGATTTGTCCAATGTGGCCATCAACTTCTTCCGTGAGACGGCAGTAGATCCAGCGATACATGCGCCATTCCCGCTCGTCGTATTCCTCACGCATGATTTTACTAGGGGTAACAGCCGTTATTTTGCTGTTGGCTGCTATGGCGTCCGGCTCAAGGCCAGGGATTTCGAAATTGTCGGGTAAGGGTGGCAATTCATCCAAGGGTATTTTGGACGCTTGCTCGTATAGTTCGTTTACCCCCGGCATCATCTTTTCACGCTTTTTATAGGCGTTATAAGCGTAGCAGATGTCATGGGGGTTGATGAATGAGGCGACTGCAAAGAAAGGTCGGTCCCGTTTTTCGCTGATGAATTCGACGCAGGCTTTGGGGAGCTGCTCCCGTTGATCTTTGAAGTAAGTGTCGTATCCAGAGTTCTGATTCGGTATAAGCTCCGGCGAAAGATGAGTCTTGCCGCCGTAAAAGGTATCGTAGCCGGCCGCCTTCATGAGTTTTCCCATGGAGTGTTGGGCGGCTTCCTTGGGTAGGCGTTTGACTTTCGTGCCGCTATCGTCGAGTGCACCGAGTCGTGCCGGCATCATGCCTGTTGCCATACTCATGCGGCTCGGGACACATACGGGATTGGACGCATAGGCGTTTTCGAAGCGGACGCCTTCAGCAGCGAGCTGATCGAGCGCTGGAGTAGACAGTAGCGTATTCCCTGTGCAACTCATCATACCCGAGTGTTGCTGGTCCGTCATGATGAACAGGATATTTGGTGTTTGCTCGGAATGGGAGCTACCGCTCAGTGAGTTGGCAAGGGCTCCGCTCGCGACAGCCGCAGTGGAAGTTCTGATAAATGTTCGACGATTCATGGGGTAGCTCAATAGGATCAGCAGTGCTTTGTGAATGATACTTAGAGCTGAATCGCATTGAAGGTCGAATCTATTGTATGATTGGGTTTCTAGACGATCATATCGGCCTTCGGGTAAAGGGGGACTTCTTTCTTGATACCTGGTTTTGCCGGGGTTCGCAGATATCTACGACTAGCTCCAAAGTATACGAACTCAGAAAGTAGGAGGGTGATATAAGCACCGAGTGGTCCGAACCAAAGGCAAGCCGGATATATGAGTATTAGTGAAACAACTGCTGCGACGACTCGTAGCTTCGACGCAATTTGGGCCCCGTTTCTAAGTTTGGTTTGAAGCGCTATAACCTGAGTGTTGGTAGTCACCTCAAGCGTCGCGTAAATCATGGCAAGCGGCAGTAAGCGACCAGCTCCAGCGAGCGAAGGATCGAATAACATTGAAACCAGGGCGGGTCCGATAAAGGCCGCGACGATTGTTCCGCAAATCCCGACGGAGATAATCAATAGATATGCAAGCTTTAGAGACGCATCAAAGGCTTTCGAATCAGCCTTGTTGATATACATAGCTAGCCGGGGTCTTAGTAACCCGCTGATTGCTCCAGAGAGCATTCTGAGTGGCCCAACTAGTGTCCAGGATGCTCCAAAACTGGCCACCGATATCAATCCGCCAATATTACCTAATACGAACGGAGCTATTCTTGCGCATGCAGTATTGGCTATCGATCCGAACAACATGGCTGCTCCGCTACGAGATGCTTGTTTTCGGATGGCGGTGGTGGGGGTAGCATAATTGTTTTCCGCATCCGATTCTTGTTTCGTCTTTACGAGAGACTTCATGACACGTGACGCAACCAGCGATGAGATCGCGCAGCC
>CALGUT010000702.1 GCA_937920335.1 uncultured Opitutales bacterium | reverse complement strand
GAAGTGACTGGATCATAATCGACGGAGATTTCAAATACGAGTCAGTCCATTTGCTTCGGAGCCTTCGTTTTAAAAATCATACCTCCAAGTTCTTGGTGATCACCTGGCATCAAGATCTGTCCCATGTTCTAAGGTGGGTTCGAGCGGGTGCACATGCGGTGTTGGACAAAAGAGAATCAAACAGCGCATTGGCTGTCGCTTTAGAAAGAGTAGATTCTGGGCACCTATATTTACCTAAGCCTATCCGTGAGAGAATACTCAGGAGCATAGGAGAGACGCCTCAACTTGAAGAACCTTTCCTATTCCTTACTGAGCAAGCCAAGGCATTTGCGCAGACGTTAGCCTACAAGGAGGCTCCAAAGCTCAAAGCCACTGGGCCACCAACGAGAACTTCATCTCGTCGCCCAATACGGTATGTCAATCTGCTGGCTGGCGTTGGTAGCTTCAGGCTTGGGCTAGATCCGCTCCAGTGGAAATGCGTCTACGCAACAGAAACGGACAGCTATTGTTTGGAAACCTATGATTCAAACTTCAAAGAAGAAACGCCGCCGCGGTCTTTGGTAGATCTTCCGCCGAGTTGTATTCCTAGCTACGATGTTCTTTGTGCCGCTTTGCCATTCAAACCGTTTTCAATGGGTGGAAATTTAAAGGGACTGAATGACGAGAAAGCCCTGCCGATTTTTGAGATACTTCGACTAGCTCGGAGGACCAGACCCAAAGCAGTGTTGTTCGAGAACGTGAAGCAAATGATGACGCTCGCAAACGGAAGCGTTGATTTACTTTTCAAGAGTCAGTTCAGCTCTTGGGGTTACAGCTGTTATTCCACCATAATTGATTCAACCATGTTTGGCATACCCCAGGCATGTAAGCGCTACTACTTCGTAGCTATCAGAACCGACCGCTTAAAAAAGGAGTTTAGATTTCCTGAAGGCAACACGTCGCAGTGTTGCGTAGGAGATATTATTGAGCCTGGTGACAACTCCAACCCACTGACTCCGAAGTGGCAGGAATACCTAGACTACTTTCTCGGCAGAAAGACAGAGCAACATCTTACTTTTCCATTACCAAAATCACGGAAAAAACTCAGAGCAATACAAGAGGGGGTTGATCTACAGAACTGCCTGTTGTCATTTCAGCAAGCGGCAATCAGGGCCATTTCATTAGAGAACCCTTTCCCGACTTTATCGTTGGGGGGGCAATCCCACAACATCGCTGTCTACACGAAGGAACGACGTTATCTTAGCGTCTTAGAGATTCAAAGGATTATGGGGTTCCCCGATTCCTTCAAACTTAGAGCGCCCAAGACTAAGGCGATTCAGATGTTATGCTCGTCCATTTGCCCTCCGGTGGTTGAGGCGATTGGTCGGAGAATTGAAGAGGCCTTTTAGTAAATTCGACCTTTGTTAATAACTTTTCTATCAGGATCTCTTTTATCTGTTGATCGCCCTAGGGAAGCGAATGTAGAGATTTAGTCAGCACCGCATTCTTTTCGATCTGCTAGACAAGTGATAAAGTTTATCCCCATATGTTTCTTAGCTGTTTCTACCGGCGCACTCCTCAACGCTGAAGAAGACAAAACTAATTCGCAGTTGATCGACCTTCTAAGTAATAACAGAGAAAGGCTCACAGAGCAATCTGCCACCATTCTCGAACTAGAGACGCTGAATAAACGTCTGGTTAACTCGAATTTAGATCTGCTCAAAGAGGTATCTACGTCAAATGCCAGGATAAGAGATCTTGAGGCGAAGATTACTAAATTAGAGGATCAAATTGAAACGCTCTCAAAGCCTTCAACCTCGATAAGTAATCCGATGCAGCTAATTGAACAAGCCGCGCTCCGATCAAATAAAGATTCAACCGGCTTAATTAACATTAATAATGCATCAGAGGCAGAACTGGCGTCCTTACAATTTATCGACATCGATTTAGCGAGGAGAATTATATCAAATCGGCCCTACATGCGTATTGAAGATTTAACCATAAATCGAGGGTTCGGTGCGTTAAAGTTAAGCCAGATCGAAGATTTAATAACTGTAGGTAAACTAGGAGAACGACGCAATTACTTAGAAGATAACCCTGATCAAAATGAATAATAGAACCAGACTCTTACTGTTAGCACTTCCGTTAACTTTCGTAATATCCCACCAAGCAACCGCTTTTGAAGAAGAGGAGGAGTTAGAGGAGGCGTTAGTGTCCGTAATGGTTATTTTTCAAAAAAGCCAACAGAAGCTCGAAGACCAGAATTTTGAACTCACGAATAAGGTTCAGTCTCTCATGAAAGAGAATGCATTTCTCGCAGACACACTGGATGATGTAGAAACGAAATACGGTCAATTACTGGAAAGACTGGAATCTTCACCGGAACAGAACCTTGAAAACGACCCAACAACCGTAACTTCGAGAGACACAACTAATGCCAGAAGAAACGGACCAGGTAGAAGAGGGAACGCCAACGGTGGAAGAAACTTTGACGAGCAAGATATTCCAGAGCCAACAGGAGAACTAATTAACTTAAATACTGCCTCTCGGGATGAACTACTTTCGCTTCCGATGATTAATGCTCTAAATGCAGATGGAATCATCGACGGGCGCCCTTGGAACCAGGTAGAGGATCTCATCAGAATGACAGGGTTTGGTCGGATGAAACTAAGAAACATACAGCCACTTGTTGTTGCCGGTCCGATGGAAAGTGAAAGCGATGGCGATCAAAATCCGGAAGACTTGTCAGTCGATGACAATGAAGAAACAGCGAGCGATGAGAATCTCGAAGAAGAAGATATCAACGATTCAAATCGTGATGATAACCTCTAATGAATACTGATTAACTCGCCTCAGTATTCAATCGCTCCAAGATGAGCAATTCACCCCACACCGACCTTCACCACGTTCTCACCTTCGCCCGTAAACACACCTACACGACAGCGGGTCAGGCATGGCAAAAGATCATAGCCTCTTTAGTATTCGAGACCAAAGTGGACCTCTCCTTGATAAGCCATTTCGACGAACACGATCAGGCGCGGTTATTCAACATCCTGGATGCGTTCATGAGTAAACAGTTACGAGTGGAAGAGATTAGCGCGGTTTACCTGGAGCTGTTCCCGCATCCGGAAGATTGGCGGGTTGAGGGGTGGGAGAATTGATTACTTGTGAAAAGAACTAATATCAGTAATCTTTCAAACCGAACCCTCTCCTATGCATAGTCAGAAATCAAAAGCGGACACATTTCCTAAGTTATCCACCTTTAGTCTAATACTAGTTTTGTCGGCTACACTGTTTTTTGTTGTGGGGTGTGCCTCTAACTCCGGCGTAAGTCCAATGGGGCAGAACTCTTTTATCGTAACCCGACAAGCGGCAACTGGATTTTCTGGTGCTGGAACTTTAAAAGCGGATGCAATCAGCGAAGCGGAAGCCTACTGTAGGGCTAGAGGAAAGGTTTTAAAAATATTAAGTGTCACTGAAGCAGAGCCACCCTATGTTTTTGGAAATTTCCCGAAGGCAGAGGTAATATTTAAAGCGCTTGATCCGGGCGATCCCGAATTAGAAATTCCCTCAGAGTATGATTCGTCAGGCACTCAAATTCGTGTGGGAAGTAAGCAAGTGGATAGGAGCGAAGTAAGTGTTTCAATCAAAGATGAGGCGGATGAAGACTTATACAATAAGCTCCAGAAACTTGGTGAGCTTAGGAAAGAAGGAATCTTGACTGAAGAAGAATTTCAGCAGGAGAAACAACATCTATTAAGTGAGCAAAGGTGAGCCTCACAATACCTAATTGAATAATTACTAATCCTTGTAATTCAGTACACGTCTTTCAGGACAAAAGAATCTAATCGCTTGCACCGAACTAAAATAGGGCGAAATCGGGAAATGTAGCTACTCCCCCCGCTTCTTCACAGGATTTCCATCCAACTTCAGGATCAACGGTTCATCAAAGGAAGTCTCTATTCTAAACGTAGCAGCGTTACCAAAGGCACGGTGAACCCCATAACTGATTGCACCGTACAGCCCCACCTCTTTACCCAAATCCTGGTCAGTGAAAACCAGCGGGTGCGGAAGGGTATTTTCCGAGTTAGGGGTTAGCACCCATTTTTTGTTTTGATCGTCATAGATAATTCGAAATTCCATCAACAATAGATAGTGAACAAGCGTTCACTTATTCAAGGTAAATCTCATATTCCAACCCATTAACCGTTAGTCCCGAAATCACTAAGTCATCCCAAAACTCCCAGCGAAAAAATTCTGTGTGGGTTATCCCATATGAATCTAAAACCATATCAGGATTCGCGAATCCCCCCCTCGCCCCAGGGTCTACCACGTTACCAATTTAATTCTTTATATCATTGGTAATCATCAACCCCGGTAATCATCCCCGTAGAGCAGGGATTTTGTTCAATTCGCGGGTAAATCGCTGGTATTTCCGTAGCAGTTTTGTAGCAGTGAAGCTCAAACCCTTGCCATTACTGAGTTTCGCACTTGCACGCACAACAAGTGAGTGCCCCTGGAGCCACAAGGTAAGCTCCTAAGCAAATTGGGCCGTTTGAGGATACGGAAGCTCTTTTAGTGGGTCTGAAACGGGTTCTATCATGGGTTTAATCGGCTCAGGTAGATCATCCACGTAATCATAATACCGGAACGCCATCAGTATAGAATGCCCAGCTACCTTAGCAGCCGTAACATTTCCCCAATTTCCCGCATCTCCTTAATACATCTTCTTCGCAGCAGATACACAGTCTTTTGGTAGTTCATCGGGACAAACTGCCTTAGCCATTTGGACAGAACCCGGTTCACGTAGGATTTCCTTTCGAACTCGCTACCTTCTAGGACGAACTCCCCTACTCCTTTCAGCTCTTTGAATAGACCCTCACTAATGGGTATCTGTCTCCTTTGGCCTGTCTTCGTCCAACTAGGATCGATCCAGTAACGTCCAGCAGTCTCCTTCAGGTCCTCGTTCCTGAGCAGATAGACTTCTTTGTTTCTAAGCGCACAATAGCGAACCAGCAAATAAGCCTTCCGAAGATTTCCATCTAGTGAGATAGCAGCTCGGGAAATCTCATCGATAATCCGTGGATCAACATAGCCTGATGGTTGAGGGGTCTTTAGCGGTCTCAATCCGAGGAAGTAATCGATCTCAAGACCGTCGAATCCATGTTTTTTGTAGTAGGACAAGCAGTGCCTAGCGAAGATTGCTTGGGCCATATGAACGTTGGTATTGATGCTGACAGGCTTCGTCGGCGACTTCGCACGATAAGAATCAACGGCGTCATTTATTGCTTCGACAGGAATAGTATCGATATCGCATCTGCGAAAGTGAAATCTTAGTATCCGATAGAGCGCGTTAACGTTTTGCTTTCTGGTATCTAAAGTAGAGTTTCCGATCACCGCTAAGTAGAGTCTCGCAATTTCTCCTATCCTAGCATCCGAGGTAGGAACGGGTTCAGGTGTCTTGGTTTTTTCTATCAATTGATCCCGAAAATCCCTAGCAGCCTTCCAATCCTGGGGTCCATTCGCGGTTATCCCCGTACTTTTCATTCGGTCTTTTCCATCAATAAACAAACGGACGTAAATCGTATTTCCACGTAAAAAGAGATTTCTGTTTAGTCGGTTCATGGTAACAATTCAGTAGCACCACAAACTGCTCCGAACAAGAACCCCTAGCCTAATTCCCTAATCTATAAGCCCTTACCAACCAACAGGGTATTATAAGGATTTCTTTGCACTTGCATGACACGCAAGGGGTCGGCAGTTCGAATCTGCCATCTCCCACCATTTAAGGATCAATTGTAGAGTTGACCTTATTCCCAAACAACAGGTCTACGAAGAGGCGACTCAGCAGATTAGAAATGCCAGAGGCAGTTTGACGTGGTGAAGCGAAGATGGGACATTCCGCAGGAATGAGTGCGAAGCACCGAGCAACGCGAGCCAATCTGCCATCTCCCACCATTTTCAAGATATCCGCTTCTAAAAGACTTAGGAGCCTTTTTTTGTACTTGCTGGCTCTAGAACTTTAACCATTGCAGACCGTAATCCCTTTCCTTTAACCCATATAGCTTACGAATCTACCCGATTTAAATTCTCCTAAATGACTACTATGAAGAATGTTCTTACCCTAATATTCGGTGCCCTTTTACTATGGAACGGCGCTTTCGCACAATCGGCCTTTCCTGGCGAACGCGGAAAGAACCTGGATATCGCTACCCGAGAAGATATCTGGGACCGTGAGCCAAATGGCTTTCTCGAAGAGTTTGTGCGCGTTGAGCGTGATGAAGTCATCGCGTTCGCAATTTACACCCAACAATCGGGGTCATTGAAGATGACGGCCCAGTTGTTCCCGCTCAAGCCGAATGAAAAACGAGAGGTCACCCTCGAGCTGAAGAAAAACGGCGAGTGGAAAAAAGCGAAGACTGCCACAGTCAACTATCCCGGCTGGTATGCCCAATTACGTATCGATAACTGGGATGGTAGCAAAGACGTACCCTACCGAGTGACGCACTCAGGTGGCGCAACGTTTGAAGGATTGATCCGCAAAGACCCCATCAACAAACAAGAGATTGTAGTCGCATCAATGTCTTGTAATTCCAGTCGTGACCGCGGTGACCGTGAATCCATCGTAGCCAACGTTCGCGCTCACGATCCAGACCTACTATTTTTCGCAGGTGATCAAAGTTATGATCACCGGGAACTCACCGCTGGTTGGACCTGGTTCGGGTTCCTTTACCGGGACATCATCAGAGATCGCCCGACCATCACGATCATCGACGACCACGATATTGGACAAGGAAACTTCTGGGGTGAAGGCGGAATTATTGCAGATGCAACGGACGGAAGCTCAGGTGGCTATTACTACCCGCACGAGTACATTAAGATGATTCACGACCAGTCGACCTGGCATCTCCCTGATCCGTATGACTCAACTCCCATTGAGCAAGGTATCCAGGTTTATTATACAGACGTTAAAGTCGGCGAAGTAAGTTTTGCAGTGATCGAAGACCGTAAATTTAAAAGTGGACCCAAAGGTAAAATCCCCGAAATGGGCCCCCGCCCCGATCACATCAATGATGAGAGCTATGACCGCAACACCGTCGACCTACCGGGCCTAAAGCTACTGGGCGACCGTCAAGTTCATTTTCTAAACGAATGGTCTCAAGACTGGGAAGGCGTTGAGATGAAAGCAGTACTTTCCCAAACGGCATTCACTGGCGCCGTTCACCTCCATGGTAGCTTCGATGAGGGGCGCTTACTGGCTGACCTCGATAGTAATGCCTGGCCTCAAACCGGTCGCAATAAGGCATTAACCGCTATTCGCCGAGCCTGGGCCCCGCACCTTTGCGGTGACCAACACCTCGCCGTTGTAGTGCAACATGGTATCGAAAACCATCGCGATGGACCGTTCGGATTCACGAATCCTGCATTGGTAAACACCATTTACGGTCGCTGGTGGTGGCCCGAGAACGGCGAAGCGGGCGGCGGTACACCGATCGACAATGAGCTGGAATGGACCGGTGACTACCTCGATGGCTTGGGCAACCGTATGACCATGCACGCATACGCGAATCCCAATTTCAAAAGCATGAATGAGGCCCGCGACCTCTCAGCTCAGGGTGGCGAGACCAATCTTGAGGATGGCTATGGCATCGCTCGCTTTAATAAGTCAACCCGCACCATCACTTTCGAATGCTGGCCTCGGTTCGGTGATGTCACCAAGCCCGGCGCAAAACAATACGCCGGATGGCCTTTAACCATTCGCCAGGAAGACAATGATGGCCGGGAAGTCTACGGTTATCTACCCGAACTAGTTTTCGAAGGCATGAACGATCCCGTCGTACAAGTCATCGAAGAGAGTTCTGGAGAGGTTCTTTACACGGTTCGTATCCAAGGCGATACGTTCCTACCAAAGGTGTATTCAAACGGAAAATACACCGTGAAAGCAGGAAAAGATCGTCCCGACGAATTCAAGAAAACTGGCCTTAAGCCCACTGCGAAGAAAATCAAAGTGAAGCTATAAGGATTCACGGGTCACAGATCGTAATTTAAAAAAATGGCGGCCTCAGTGAGGTCGCCATTTTGCTATCCGAACCTCCGACTCAATACATCCAAGTTGAGTCCGGAAAGATCTTCAGTAACCAGATCTGCGTGAGAGAAATCCATTGAACGCGTAATATCATTGGGAACGGCCACACACCAAATCCCCGCAGTTTTCGCTGCTAGTGCGCCATTGTAAGAATCTTCAAGAGCAACTGATTCTGCCCCCGTCACATCCAGTCTTCGCAATGCTTCAACGTAGAGGTCAGGAGCCGGCTTAGCTCGGGGTGCGTCTCCATGACAAATAAAGTCCTCAAACAGATGGCTTACGCCTCTCCGCTCCAAATGCGGGTGAACCCAATGACGTGGAGAGCTGGAAACTACCGCTCGCTTCCAGCCTCTGGAAAATGCTTCAGACAAAAGCTCCATTACCCCGGGCTTAATCTCCATGTCGCAACCCAATTGGCGTTCATACTCACGCCTCTCTACATCGACCGATTCCCAATCAGGAATAGCTCCAAGTCGTTCTTCTAACAAAGGCCTTGGCGATTTATCGGTCCCGACGATCTGCTGAAATTCTTCTAGCTGATAGTCAAGGCCATGCGTTTCGAACACCCACTTCCAACCGCCAAAACAGGCATTCTCAGTGTCGAGCATGAGACCGTCAAAATCGAACAATAATGCGCGTAAAACTGCCATAACTTAGAAAATACCTAAGCAGGAACGTAAATATGAAGAAGAAATACGGCTCACTTCTTTTCTATCATTTCACTCGGTTGCACTGCGAAATCGGACCGGTTAACCCACCCTGCTTCAATCGGTTCTCCAGCCATATAGCGCTCATACAGATCCTGCTGGGCGGGGGCTGAAAACAAGTAATCCTCATACTGATGCCCCTTACCAAACATGCGGAGATCTCCTTGGAGCGTAAGCTGAGCATACATTTTGGCAGCCATCTCACGCTTGACGCTCTGGTCTCCGCGTTCAGCCAGATTCACGATACAGTCAGGATCCGACTTCAGGTTATAAAACTCTTCCGAAACTCGTTTGCCAAAATTGGTCATCCACCAACCAATTTTGTCCGGATCGAATCGTCCGTCGAGAATCAGCGTCTTTGTCGCCCCGCCGTCGGTATTGAGATAGCCCGTCTCAGGATTGCCTGATGGCCAGCGATCAGTCTCGAAGTTTCTTAAGAAAAGATAATCTCCCTGTATGATTCCTCGGATGGGATACCCCTGATTGTTCGGCCTTCCCGCATCGTGACGTTCTTTACCCACCAAGAGATACTCACGAAAGTCTTCAGGTTTCGACACCTTGTCCTTAAAAATGGGAAACAAACTCTTCCCAGTGAAAGGCTGCATACTGACCTCTTCAGGTGTAACTCCCGCCGCCTCGAGAATCGTAGGAGCATAGTCGATAAAGCTGACCAGGCTATCAACGTTTCGACCGGGATTCTTAATACCCTCAGGCCAAGCGATAGCCAACGGCAGATGATGAGAAATCTCGTAATTGTTTCCTTTTGATCTGGGAAACGGCATGCCGTTATCGGAGGTCACTATCACGATTGTATTTTCGAGCAACCCGCGACGATCAAGCTCCTGCAGCATCCGATTCAAGTGCATATCGAAGTGTTCTACCTCGAACGCATAGTCCAGCATATCATTACGCACAATCTCGTCATCGGGCCAATAACCCGGAACTCTATCCACATCGCTTAACGACTTACCGCCTTTGGAAACTCCCGCGCCGTACTCATAGCGACGGTGTGGTTCGTGCCCACCGTACCAGAAGGAAAATGGTTTATCCTCATTGCGTTGATCCAGAAAACTAGTGAAGTTGCCAGCGTAGTCCTTATCGCTGATACCGCGCGCTGGCGACGTTTCGGTTTTTCCGACAAACAGTGGACCGGTCAACTCACGAGGGTTTCCATGGAGCGTGCCAGGAACTCCTGGCCCCCATCCTTTCCCCGTATACCCCGTGGCATACCCCGCATCGATCAATGCCTCCATCCAAGTTTTGAACTTGTCCGGGAAGTATACCACATGATTTACCGCATCCTCCAACTGCCAGGATAAACGGCCCGTCAAAATAATGGATCGTGACGGTGCACACTTGGCATTGGGTGTATACGCCCGATTGAAAAGCAGCCCCATCTCTGCCACCCGATCAAAACCGGGTGTATTAACCCACTCCGTTCCATAAGCACTTGCGTGCGGAAACGACTGGTCATCAGAAATCGCGAAGAGAATGTTCGGTCGCTCCGCTACGACGGTTCCATAGGAAAGGGCGAGGAGTAATAGGATCTTAAGAAGGCGGGGCGTCTGTAATGAGTTCATAAATTAGCTGGGCTATCGAATTACGTCTACGCATGGTCCAACCCTTTGACCAGAGGAAATGTCACGCACCCCCCCTTGAACGGAAACGGTTTCCGAAACTAGCTGACCTGTCGCCAAAGAGATATCAACAGTCCTCCGATTTGAGGCGTTTGCGTTTTAACTTAATAGAACAGCCGCCAGGTTGGATGCTCCGTAATTTCAGTTACGTTCTAAACTAATATAAGCGCATCCAGTAAGAAGCCCAACAGTGCCAAAGGAAAGCAAATCCTCGTGATTTTCTCAATTCGCCGAGCAAGAGGCCCTCGGTCCAAGCGAGTCAATGTCGACGCTATAACCACTTCTACCAAGGTAAGAAACACGAGGATCGTGCTCGTAAGAACGAAATAATCCAACCGAGTCAGATAAGAGAGATTCGGAAGCGTCGTCCCGATCGAGAATCGATAGGCTATTAATGTCAGCATGGCTGTTATCGCCATGGAGATCTGTGTTCCTGGCATAGTTGGATCAATCCACAACACCGCCCACGACAACATTACTACGAGAATCAAAGGCAGAATCACCTTTACCCAGTAATAGCCGGTTAAACGGGACGCAGTCATATGCATGACGACACCTGCTACCTCGGGTCCACCTGGCATTGGCTTGAACGACTCCATCAGCATGGTTGCCTCAAAATTATTCCAGTCTGCAACCGAAAGCGTCTCACTCACACCGCTTTCTGCATCCACCCGCTCCACAAACTCCAGTTCTTCGGGTTTACTGCCGATCGAAACGATCCGGAGATTAAACTCCTGTTTGTCGAAGGGGAAATCAGCTAAGTCCAACGGTTGGGAAAAGTTACCCCAGAACCAATAACGCACAGTAACAGTTCCATCACTCGTTACCTCAGCTACCGGATCAATGGCTTCCCAGATATTTTGCCGATTTATAATCTGCAACTGAGGATTCCAAACTTCTTCAAGAGGGTAACTTACCAATCCCTCCGCATCATGAGCGAGTCGATGATCTTTCCATCGAAAAACGAGAAAGACGTTTGCCGCAAAACTTTGCCCCGGCGTATTGACCGAATTTACGTCCAAAACAAAGATACCAGTCTCAATCTGTGTCGGCCCGTTTTCAGCGTCTGGCCGACTGATTGCCTCGACTCCCTTCCCCCAAAATGCGTGTCCGCTACTAGCGAACATACTTATGAAAAGGGCACCCAGAAATATAGGTGAAAAAGGAAGCCTGTGAAATGCTCGCAACATGGTAGCGCATATAAGCGCAGAACCTTTCGGCTTCGCCAGCCTCAAATTTTATGAGATTTATTTCTCTAAACTAACGAAGTAATTCATGCCTTAGTCACGACCCAACCTCAACATACCCAGACACAGGGTTAAGCCTCAAAAAAAGCCTTACCGGAAATAATTTATGCGCAACGACTTAGCAAATCCTGATTCATCGGCAAATTTAAACAATTTCCAAAAAACGACGATTCACGCGTTTTGGGAACAGAAGGGGTTGATCTTCCTCTTATAATTCTACACAACACCCAAAATGCGTTTGATCTTAGTCATACTTCTTTCGATTTCGACATCCTTATACGGATGGGCGGGAAGCTTGACTGCACACATCGAAGAACAGTGCCACGTAGTCGAGGATGAGCATCACGAAGAATCTCTGTCTGACCACGAAGAAGCCCATCATGCGACTCCAGGTCACGAGCAGCACGATGCCGAAGCCGACTGTGAACCGGAACATTGTTCCGATCATTGCAATGTTTGCCACACGAGTGCGACTGCATATGTGATCTCATCGACAGAGAACAAGGCCTTGGTAGATCCTCTGCGAAACGATGTCTCGATAGGAGATCAGGACGAATTATCCTCCATCTCCCTCCGTCCAGACACACCTCCTCCTAAACCATAAGTAAGAAATAAGTCCTCACTCGGTTGTCATCTGTTGTATTTGGCAACCACTCGGATTCGGATTCGGTATTGAATCGATCAATT
>CALGUT010000701.1 GCA_937920335.1 uncultured Opitutales bacterium | reverse complement strand
CAGCTTTGATACTCGATGATGAATCAACACCCAGCTCAAGATTTACCCTTCCAGAAATGCTTTTGCCAACCTGTGGAATACGGTTCGGAATCAATTGAATCAGGATTTTTTGCGGAAACTCATCTGGCCAATTGAAAGTAGCACTACAACCAGTTACGATTTTTCGGCTTAATTCTTCAATCTCCCGGACCTCCTCCATCTCAGGTCCCAAGATATCAAAATACTCCGTAGAAACCCACTCAGGAGATTTAGACTCTTGTGAGAAAATCGAATTTGCGACACACGAAATTCCAGTAATCGCGATAAGGAATGGAACGCGCACTGGAGAAAACCATCTAAGGACCTTACTTTTTTGCGGTAAGGATCAATTGTGATTCGTGAACATCCGCTGATTGAATAGATTCCCACAGGGATTGAAATTCTTCATCTATGATGTAACCAGCCGACAAATGTTTCCAGAAATATTGTTTGGCTAACGGTGGTACTCGAAATGAACCCACAAAAAGCTCTTCAGGCTTCACCTTAAAAACTCCAGCTGCATTTGTTAAATCGCCTTCCATAGAAATCGTTATTACTCTTCCCCAATTTCCAAAACCACCATCCGCAGTAGCTGACAAAAGTAGTTTTTCACCATCCAGGCGGAATAAAGGCCGCTGTGGCTCAAGGTAAAGTGAAGGTTTTTCTTCAGGGTACTCTGTCTTAAACGTCGATGCCCATCGGTTAAGCTCAGTTTCAAGAAACACGACTTCCACATCGCCGCCTTGCAATTCGTTCGCTTTGATACGCCATGCATCGCCCCCCGCTGATCGCCCCTTCAATACATACTTCTGACCAGGCTCTTCCACTTCGGGGAGGTCGGTGACCGTTTTCACAGGATGCGTTATAAGGTAAGATGCACCGAGCAAACCACCCACTGCCAACCCTAAGATGGCTCCTAGGAAAAGTTTAAAGGCTGCTTGAAAATCGAAGGGTTGTTCAGAAGACATAGCTATTTATCGGATTTGGATGCAGAACTGCTTCCACCCGAATCGCTATCGCCTGACTTCTTAGGACTATCGCTCGCTTCTTTCTTGGCTTCAGTGCTTTTAGAATCCTTCGGGGACCTTTTGTAGTCGGTTTCGTAAAAACCGCTCCCCTTGAAGATAATTCCGGCACCTGTTCCAATTTTGCGTTTGAGAGATGGTTCTTCACAAGTTGGGCATTGCGTGAGTGGATTGTCGTTCATTGACTGAAAGAACTCAAAATCGTCCCCACAAGCGGTGCACACGTAATCGTAATTAGGCATAATTCTTTTAAGATTTTTTACCGGATAAAATTGAAAACGAACAAGAACCTACAAGGTCCCAAATTCGATAGCGCGGTAAACTGAGGTGAAATACACCAAAATGACAAGACTTATGATGAAGAGCGCCACGATCGAAAGGGGTCCCAGAATAAACAGAACGCCGCAGTATCCAAGTAGCGGCAGAAGCCCATAACTTACCGTCCTCGAGTAGACCTTCACTGTCAGTCCAACATCCATTGCATCCTTGAACGATTCAAAGTTTTGATACCGATAAAGGCTGGATGAAAATAGCTGTATACCTATCGGAATACTGATCATGAACGCCACTCGACCCAAGTCAGGGTAAATCACTCCAACAAACCAGGAGACAAACAGTCCAATAAACATTGGAATCCCTACCCACACGATCGCAAGAACCAGGAATCGCAAGCCGTCAATAAACAGGTCTTTCCAACGATCCCATTCCGGGTAGATGAATGGCGCTCCAGCCTTGACCAATACGGTTGTCCGGTAAAGGTATCCCATAGCGAAGATATTCACAATGGGTATCATCATCAACAAGCTACCAATACCTAATTTGACCCAACACCCGGGGGTATTGAATACTTTCCGCCATACTTGCTCTACTGAAGCCATAATTCTTCTCTTCTAAATCACCAGATTTTTATCGATATGGATTTTAAAGCAACGCTTAACAATTACCAAATACGCGTTGAACAAGGTATTAACATTTGGACTCCGACCAAAGACACCAAACCCGCCCAATTGCATTCCGCTATGCGCTACAGTCTGGAAGCTGGAGGCAAACGTCTCAGACCGGTACTGGTTTTGGCCATTGCCGAACTATTCGAAGCCTCGGAAGACTCGATGCCCGCGGCCATCGCGTTAGAGTGTATACACACCTACTCACTGATTCACGACGACCTACCAAGCATCGACAACAGTGACCTTCGTCGCGGAAAGCCGACCTGTCACAAAGCCTTTGACGAACCAACGGCACTTCTGGCGGGTGACGCCCTGCTAACGCTAGCCTTCGAAATCCTGGCGGAAGCCTACAGCGACTCGCCTCTTCTCGCTAAGGACCTGATCCTGGACCTGAGTAAAGCCGCTGGAAGCCAGCGACTCATTGGTGGGCAGATGGAAGACATCCTAGGCGAAGACTCCGATTACACAGAAGAACAGCTCGACTATATTCACCTGAACAAAACCGCTGCTTTAATAACAGTCGCCATGACCATGGGCGCAAGACTGGGAAAAGCATCCAGTCAGGAACTGGATGCTATTCGTAAGATCGGCCGCCATGTCGGCTTGGCGTTTCAAATTACAGACGATATTCTCGACGCCACCTCCGACACCGAAACCATGGGTAAACCGACCGGCGCCGATGAGGAAAATGAGAAAACGACCTACATCAAACTCTACGGATTGGACGAAGCACGGGTTCAAGCAAAAGAACACACCCAAGCTGCCACCAAACTCTGTGGTTCACTCAGTCATAACACGGAGTTTCTTAAAGCGCTGGTGCAGTATTTGGAGCACCGGATCCGCTAATAGGTCAGAGCCAACCGAATGGACCTGTAATCGCCACTGTAAGGCCCGGTTTCTGAAGATTTACGAACACGATTTTTCCGTCTGGCGAATGACACGCACCTGCAAACTAGGTATCTCCGGTCGCATTGCGAGCCAGTTTAAACCACTCACCAGCCGGTGATACGCCTACAAGAAAATTATCGCCTTTGCCATCTTCACAAAGCAAGAGTCCTCCATCAGGTGTCACATCGAGATTGTCACACATCTCAACGATCTCTCCATCGTTAGGTTCCAGATAAAGTTCGAGCTTTGCAGGGGCTTCTTGTTCCCGATCAGTTCCTTCGTAGGGACTCGGAGTATAAGCAAATACTTGGCCTTTCAAGACTCGCCCGCCATTGGTGCACACCCAATAAACGCGTTCGTCACTGTAGAACATTCCCTCACCACGGGCAAATCGTGCAGCACCTGCATCAAACCCACGGTACCGCAAATCATCCAGGGGAGCTTCCGGATCATCCATATCGATCCACTCGACCTCGTAGGTTTTATTTAGTTTAAATTCATCAGTCGAAAGATCTTGCCAGTTACGGGTATCACAACTCGTCCACCCTTTAACCACCAACGCCTGGAGTCGCCCACCTTGGGCCAATTTCCCCGGCACTTTCGGGATAAAACGATAAATCAATCCATCTCCACGATCCTCCGTTTGATAAACAACTCCAGATTTGGGATCTACCGCGACTGCTTCATGGTTGAACCGACCCATAGCTTTCAAAGCAATCGGATCGGCCAGCTTCGGCTTACTCGTCACCGGCACCTCAAAGTTATAACCGTGATCTTTTTCGATACCATCACCTGCACGACGCATGGTTTCCTCACATGTCACCCAAGAATTCCAAGGCGTCGGGCCACCAGCGCAGTTTCTATGAGTGCCCGCTAAGCTAAGAAACTCACTCTCTACCTTACGAGTCTTCGGGTTGTAGACGACCGTTGTCGTACCTCCAAGTCCAGGCTGTTCGCCAAACCCATAGTCATAAAAGTATTTCTTATCGACCTTAGACAACAACTCATTGCGAATACCAAAAGGACTCGCTAACCCTTGGTCGGGGTTCGATTCGTGGTTACACACAAGGATTATTCGCCCCCCTTTTTCCGGGAAATGCCGCCATTCCGTCGTGATTTCCGGGAGTGACCAACCCATCACTCATCGTTCGGCCCATCCGGGACAATACTTGGTATTCAAATCCACGCGGCAAATCCAATACCTTGGCAGGATCATTTTTTAGCGGGCCATAATGGCCTGAGACCGGCAGGTGACTGGAGGCACTAAGCATACTCGATGCTCGAGACATGGTTAAGAAACCAGCGGAAACGATACTCGCCGATTTTAAAAAGGTACGTCTGCTTTGATAAGAAATTTTCATATTAAAAAGATGGTTGCGACTTGGTGATAACCCTGTGGGTTTAGTGTAATCAGGTAAAGGCATTTGCAAAGCTATAGCCTAACTTTTGCAATCATGAATTGGTGGTCATCATTTATTTCCCAGTCGGGTGACTGGTGGGTAGCTTCTCAACCCGTTTTGGCGATTCTCGTATTATTCGGATTCTTCATGACTGGTTTGATCGGCTGCATTATCCCGATTGTTCCTGGACCAGCCATTGTTTGGGTTGGCATGCTGATCCACAAACTATGGGTGCCTGAATCGTCAGCCCATTGGGGACTCATTCTCGTAGCCGGCGTTTTTGTCGGTATCACCTTCCTGTTAGACTACGTACTCGCACTCATGGGTGCCAAGAAATTCGGCGCATCCCGTAAAGGCGGAATCGGTGCACTCCTCGGTGGATTCATCGGTTTTTTCATTCCTCCATTTCTACTGTGGTTGATTATCGGGCCCTTCGTCGGGGCTCTCATTGGAGAATTATTCGATGGCCAGACGCTGCAACGGGCGAGCCGTGTCGGTTGGGGAAGCTTTCTGGGGACTATTGCCGCGTATGTTTCTAAACTTACCATTTGTTTTTTAATTATTGCCGCCTTTATGGTGAACACTGTTTTTTCTTCCATTTCCTAATTTCAAACAAAACACATGGCTAAAGTAGACACCGAGCTTCTCAAACTGATCCTTACACGCAACGAACTCGATATCCGGATCGTATCCCGCATCATGGATGATATCGAAGTCGAACTGAAAAACCAGGTCGACGAGGAAAAACCACCTCCCGTCAAGAAGCAGTGGTGCATCATGATCTCCGATCCTGCCGGCGACCTTCAAGGCAAAGATCACACCGGTTGGATCCTGCAGATACCCGAAGACGACTCACCTGCGACTACGCAGGAACGGGTCATCAATGCAGCCTACGACTACAATGCATCGCCGCGTGGTAGACGGATTCCCGTCCAAACTATCGGTGAAGCCTGTGAAGTCATCCCCGCAAGGTTCTTCAAGGAACAAAACGCCTGGGTAAAAACCAAAGTCCCGGTATTGATGCTAACGACAGACAACAAGATCCCGACCACTGCCTAAAAAAAGTCCGGCACCAGAGACACCTCGGGTCTTAGATTCCCTCGCTTCATCGATCAGCAAGGTAGTAATTCCGTATTCGCCGATTGGAGCGGCATCTTCAATGGTGATGTTTGAACTTCGCTAGAAGCTCACATGCCCAGTCGCCCATAACATGAGCAATTGGACCACACCTATCAAAAAGCCCAATACTCCGCCCAAGAGCTCTATTCGGCGAAATTCCTTAGCTGCTATACGGTGCACCAGCTGCTCGAGCTCATCCAGATCGAGCTCATTGATCCGGTCTTCCACCAACTGCTTTACGTGGACCTGGTTTTCCACTTCAACAGCCACCTTTTCGATAAAGGGCTCCGCATGTATATCCAATTCTTCCTTGGCCATGGCCGTGAACTGATCGACCAATCCGTCATTCAGGAATCCGCCTATAAATGGCATCGCCCGCAACCTTGTTACCAACGCCTTCCCAACCAATTCATCGATAAAGGTATGAAAGTGCGGCGTGAGATTCATGTTTCTCAGCGACGCCGCCAATACATGCTTTTGCAAAATTTCCTTCTCAATCACTTCACCCGTCTGCTCAGCAATCTCCTTCTGCCTCCGCGGAATTAAGCCCTGCCACTTAAATCCCAGAATATTTACGGGAGCCTTCGGATGAAATAGCATCCACACCGCCACCTTGTTGGTAAACCAACCAATGAGCGCTGACACAAACGGAAGAGAGAAAATTACGATCTTATCCATAAACGAAAGGACCTTGTGATAGGGTAATAAGCGCTAGGTGCGAGCTGAAAAACTTACCGCCCTGCTCTGCTTTCTTTGACAGAAAATGAAAAACCTGATCCTTCTAATCCCCATATGAACCTAGAGCTTACCGCTATAGAATGCCGAGTCCTCGGCTGCATGATTGAAAAATCCATTACCACCCCCGAGAACTACCCACTCTCCCTCAACAGCCTGGTCAACGCCTGTAACCAGAAGTCTAATCGATCCCCCGTCATGGACCTCGACGAACCAGAAATCCTCGATGCTCTCGACGAGCTCCGCGCACAGCATCTCTGCTTCCGCGTCGATACGGCTGGCTCTCGCGTACCCAAGTTTAAATACGCAACCCCTGAGAAATGGGAGTTCCGCCCCGCCCATCTCGCAATATTGTGCGAACTCCTGATCCGCGGCCCCCAAACCCCCGGTGAACTTCGAACCCGTGGTGAACGTATGCACGCCTTCCTCGATTTGGCTGAGGTTCACGCGACGCTTGAAACGATGCAAGAACACGAGGAAGGGATATTCGTCAAAAAGCTCCCCATTCAGGCCGGTAAAAAAGAGGCCCGTTATGCCCAACTTATAGGCGGTGACATCGATTTTGGTGATATGGATGAGCCTGAAACACCCACAGAATCGGTTCCATCTGGCCCTTCCAGAAACGAGCGGGTTGAACAACTCGAGATCCAGGTTGCCGACCTCCAGGAACAAGTCGAATCTCTAAAATCCGCCTTCGCGCAGTTCAAAGAGCAATTCGAGTAAGAGCTCGATCTCCCTCAGGCCTTCAAATGCTCCAAATCTTTTCCTGTCGGCTTCTGGAAAACCCGTAATTTAAACTGCGGAATCACTGCCAGTAGGTGATCAAATATATCGGCCTGTATATCTTCGTAAAATGCCCAACGGATATCTTTGGTGAATACGTAAATCTCAATTGGCAACCCATCCGGCCCCGGTTGTAACTGACGCACCAATAACGTCATATCCTGATGGATCAGTTCGTGATTCCTCAGATAAGCCAGACAGTACGCTCGAAACGTTCCGACGTTTGTAAGATGCCGTCCATTGATGAGCTCGTCCATCAGCTCTTTGCGCGATTCATTGTGCTCCTGAATCTCCGTCAGTTTCTTTTCCAGGTAGGGTTTCAATAGAGCGAAACGTTTAAACTTCTCCAACAATTCCTCATCAGCAAACTGCACACTGTTCATATCGATTTGGAGCGAGCGTTTGATACGCCGTCCACCAGTCTCCGACATTCCGCGCCAGTTTTTGAAGGAATCCGAGATCAAGGCATAGGTGGGAACTGTAGTGATCGTCTTGTCCCAATTCTGCACCTTGACTGTCGTCAAAGTCACGTCGAGCACGTCTCCATCCGCACTGTATTTTGGCATTTCGATCCAATCACCCACCTGAACCATATTGTTAACAGATATCTGGATCCCGGCGACAAATCCCAGGATCGCATCCTTAAATACCAAGAGCAGCACGGCTGTTACCGCACCTAAGCCTGAGAAAAAATAGATCGGGGATTTGCCAAATGCGATCGATAGAATGATGATCAAACCGATCAAGTTTACGACCAGCTTCACCGCCTGCAGAAATCCCTTGAGCGGAATACGACGCGTTTTTTGGCGACTATTGTAGAGAGTCAGGATTGCATCGAGAAATGAATCAAAAACCCAGATAAAGATTACGATCAGGTAGATATTCACCCCCATTTTTAGGAATCCGACAAAATCCTCGTTATTGAAGAAAAACAAAGGTGCCAGCCAATTAATCGCGATAGCCGGAGCGATGTGCGACAAACGGGTTAAAACATTGTGCTCAATCAAAGGGTCATCCCACTCGGTCTTGCTCCGCTTAATAAGCGCCACCACCGTCCGAAGAATAATCTGCTTAGCGATAATATTCAGGATCACTCCCACTATCACGATCGCGATCAAACCCAATACCAACATCACTATATCCACCTGCCCCTGCGCAACGCCCAGATCTGTTAACCAGTTTTCGAAATTTCCTATCATTGTTTTTGAGGTTGGCTCCAAGTAGTCACCAGGCATTTCCCGAGGCAAGGGAATACGCAATCAGTCCTATAAGCGCTCCAGCGGATACACCACCACATCCAGAGACTTGGAGAACAGGACCGAAGGATGTCGTTCACCCACCTTGAATTCGTCTAGCAGGGTATTTCCAAGGATCGTCAGTTCAGCATGCTGCAATGGCCACTTAGGATGTTGAACTTCCCCCCGAAAGAGCGTCCCCGACTTGCTTTGGCTGTAGAGACTGTAGCGCTCGGTCGACCAGGTCTCAAACGAGTCCGGTTCAAAAATTGCGGGTTCTCCCGGGGAATAGGTCGCATCGAACCGTTTGCCCGATCTTTCATGGTAGTAACTAATCTCCTTATCCGATACCACAACGTCGATCTTCGCCTTGTAATAAGGAAGGTTGAAAAAGGTTCGAGCCACCCACACGCCCAGGGCATTGGTTATATCCAGACTAAAAAACCAAACCCCCGGCTTCCCCCCAATCTTAACGTAAGTCCGCACATTGATCTCTGGGAAATCGCAAAACAGCTTCGGCGCTGGCCAACCCCGCTTCGTCACGCCCTTCATGTCAAACGGAACCACCGCAAGCCAGGCCATACCATCAAAGGTATCGATCTCCAACTGCTCAGGGATCAAACCGCGAATCTCACTCACCTCAATCGGCCAATGCAAAAACAACAGGTTGTCCCACTGCTGCCTCCAAATCCACTTCGCATCTGGAAGTGGCCATGGACGATGGTCGGTCTGTCGAAGTGCTGGATGATTCGTTGCCACAATAATTTACTGTCTCGTTTTAGATAAGTGGAAAGTCCCCGAATCGCAAATCCGATTGCAGGCTGAAATTTTTAACGTAACCTGAATCACTCCCACCCCATTTGGTGCCTCTGCAACTGTTGTTCCTGCCAGTGCTGCCAAGTCGTACCGTCATACCAAAGCGGTTGAGCCAATGGTTCTTCCCAGGCAACAATCCTGCCCAACAACTCTTGGGTCTTTTCAGGATACCGGGTTGCCAGATTGGTCGTTTCCCCAGGGTCTTCGTCTATGTTAACTAAAATCAATGGAGCGAGGAGCTCTCGTTTTTCGTCCAAAGGGTTTTCCGCTACACGAATAAGTTTCCAAGGTCCTTCCCTGACCGCACTCACGCGCCAGAATCGCCAGAAGAGCCGTTTATGAGGAGCACCACTTCGCTCACCCTCCAAATAGGGGAGCAAATTCGTCCCGTCCAATTCCCATGTTGGGCTCACATCCCCGCCGGCAGCTGCCAAGCTCGTAGGCAACAGGTCCAACGCAGATACAGGATGATCAAACTGTTTCCCTTTTGGTAATCGGTTTGGCCAGGAAACTATAAACGGAATTCGGATGCCTCCCTCCCAGTACGTACCTTTGTAACCCCGCAGGGAGCCATTGGAATGGGCCCCACTGTTAGTCCCTCCATTATCATTCAGGAAAATGATCATCGTATCGTCCGTCAACTTAAGCTCGTCCAACTTCGCCTGCAGACGACCGATATTCGCGTCCATTGAGCGAGTCATCGCAGCTACCTTCCAACGGATATCTGGCGCTATCTTAGTGGAGTTTTCCAGATCCTCCTCTTTCGCTTCGAAAGGGCCGTGCACCGCGTTATAAGCCAAGTAAATAAAGAATGGGCTACTCTTATTCTTGTCGATGAACTCCATCGCAGCGTCAGTAAAGTCGTCTGTTAGGTAAGTGATTTCTCCCAACTCATCTACCGGCTCATCATTACGGCGAATGGCTCTTCCATGGCTCGGATTTTCGTCGGGCCAATACGTCCGCGACCCACCAAGAAATCCATAAAACTCATCGAAACCCCGCTTATTGGGATGATACTGAGGTAGCTCTCCCAAATGCCACTTACCAATCGCCATGGTACGGTAACCCTGCCCTTGCATCACCGTTCCCAGGGTCTGCTCACCGGTATCAAGCCCCAGATCATCCTTCGTGTAACCTGGCGTCGGTATCGTCGGCACATTACACTCTGCTCCAAAGCGCTGTTGATAACGCCCTGACATCAACCCCATGCGCGACGGCGTGCAGGTCGATGCCGTGACATATCCCTGCGAACAAAAGACTCCCTGCCTTGCCAAGCGATCGATATGCGGTGTCTCAACCAGTTCTCCGCCTCCCGTCACTCCAAAGTCCGCATAACCGGCATCGTCAGAGAGGATTATAATAACATTCGGCTGGGCTGCTGCCCATCCAACTGAGGAGCCCGCAACAAACATTAGGAAAATAACCGATAAACGTAACATCATACCGATAACCAATCACACCCGGAATCGCATTCACACAAGTATATTTTGCTCTATTTAACGCTGTCAGGGTTAAGCAATCTGATCTAAACGACCAGCGACTCTCGCAGACAGACCGCAGTTATCCGGCAGGACGAACGAGTCGTCCTACCGTATGATAACAAATGCCATTAAGGAAAAATAACGACCACGCGGTAAAACCTGTTCGCCGAAGACTGAAAGGTTTCATCCGTGAATGACAGAATCTCAAGCGAACTACTATCATGAACAGGCCCGACATTATCCCAATTTCTGAGATCACTACTCGTTTGAATCTGGTAATTAGATTCAGCCGCTCCAATCCAGGAGATCTTTACAGCCCGGTTCGCTGTCATTTCAAGAACCAGATTGAGCTCGTTGATAGCGGTAAGGGTGACTGCCTGAACTGCCGGCATATACACATCTCCCACACCGACGTTGTTGGTTCCTACCGCATAAAACTCGTAGGCCTTATCCTGTTCACCCACAAACAAGGCGGAAGTGAGATCCGTTCCGCTTAACCAAGGTGTCCAAACCCCACCATCCGAGCGGTAGTAAACATTATAGGAACGGATACCGGAAGCCGACTGCCCTCCCCAACTTACGATGAAATCACTGAAGGTCATTTCAGGAAGCACTTCCACAACGGCGCCGGGAATATCCGAGTCGATCGTTACCAGAGCTTCTTTGTCCGGATTAGTCCCTTTCGATGCATCGAGTGGATCGATCTGATTCGTATCGATATCGAAGCTGAAATCAAACTGAATGGTGGCTACGTTGCGAATCTCCGTGTCGGTTGGTAGATCACTCTTGGGCATTACTGCATAGGTCAGATGCCCCTGCCCTCTACCCTCACCCGGTTGAGTGGCTTCGGGGTCCTTTTCCGGTTCCGGAGGAAGGAATCCGATGGTCACAGGAGGCGGAAGATCCGTCTCAGGATCGATACTGTAGAAAATGGCGTAGATCTCTCCGTTCTCAATACTTACCTCCACGTGTACTTCGATTTCGAATTCGTATTCATCATCCTCATACTCGTAATCGATAACCGTTTCGTAAAAGCGGGTTTCTGGATCCACGGAAACACTGATATCTCCAAAACCAAAATCGAGAATTTCAAACGTGCTCCAATCCACTTCATCAGGTAATCGATCACGAATCGTAACCACCTGAGCCGGTGCAGTTGCGTCCGAGTGATTTTCAAAATCAATCCGGTAAGTAAGTACGGTCTCTGCCGAGACATAGTTCTTCTCCCCATAACCCGAGATACCCAATTTCTGATTGGGATCTTGCGAACCACTCATGCGCGAACCGCGTAAGGTCTCACCGGTTACGTCCAAGCCAGTCAGCCATATGTATAATTCCTCCTGCAAACCAATGGTATTATCACTAATAAATGCGACAATTCCGGCGGCTGCGGCTACGGGAGCTGCGGCTGTGCCGACTGCTGCCATGCCAAGGAGCGTCAATGCACCAGAGGCTAAACCATGGCGGACCTTATGGTTACCGCCCTCGGTACTGCCTGTGGCAAAATTGGCCACATCCCATAAATCGACCTCTTCGCCCTTACTCCAGGTTTCGTTGATTCCGCTTACAATTTCAAATCCAGAAAAAATAAGGGACACTCCTCCAAGGACATTTCCCAATCCATCTCCTGTAAGGAATTCGATGCCTTCCAGTACAGGTTCAGGTATCTCGGTTATAACAACAACCGTATTGGCGGCTCTAGCCAGACCGTCTGCAACCGAATTGAATCCCCCGAACAGACCAGTCAATCCTCCTACAAATCCGATGTCAGCAAGCAAGCCTCCTTCAGGAGTTTCTCCATTTGACCAATGGCTTATAAATTGGCTGACGTAGCTGTCCTCAACCCCAAATCCAACAGCCTGAGCAGCTTGCCTGGTTTGAGGTGAGACGAA
>CALGUT010000700.1 GCA_937920335.1 uncultured Opitutales bacterium | reverse complement strand
GACATCGACGGAGTCAGTCTTGTCGATTACATGGAGGGCGCGGAACCAACCGATTCATTTCTAAATCGGAACCTCTATTTTCATTACCCTCACTACCGTTCTTCTATGCCGCACTCGGCTGTTATTTCCGGTTCGTCCAAGGTGATGCATTTCTACGAACAACCGGATATCCCAATGTTGTTTGACCTGTCCAGCGACATGGGCGAAGTGAGCAACATCGCGAAGGAGAATCCGGAAACCCACCAGAAACTCTTCGGTGCGATGACGAGCTATTTCGAAAAGGTCGGCGCACGGATTCCAAAGTTAAATCCGAACTATGATCCTGAATACTATAAGAGCCTGAAAGACTACAAGGAACGTGCCATGTGGGGACCGTTTGAAGGCGACCGACCATTGGAAGACGATGAGGTTTAGTGGTTTGGTAGCTGAGTGTAAGACTCTCACACAGAGGCACGAAGGCACAGAGCTAGACAATGTTAATTTCAACAAAACACTTTCGTCTCATTTTGAGATAGTTTCGAAAATCGACTTAGTAAATTATCTCAGCTATGGAATCTTAAGAATTATCTGTGTGCTTCCGTACCTCTGTGAAAGAATGGTATTTCTCTTCCTAGCGCGTCGTTGGCCCCAGCCTGATCCTAACCACCCCAAAACTAATGAATAGTGTAATTAAAAAGATGGTACTCGTTGGGTGCTTGGCATGTCTAATCATGGTGAGCTTAAGTGCCGGTCAACAGCCGAATGTGGTTATGATATTCAATGACGATCAGGGCTATCAGGATCTTGGTTGTTTCGGTTCACCGAATATCAAGACACCGCGGGTTGATCAAATGGCGAGGGAGGGAATGCGCTTTACTGATTTTTATGTGGCCTCGCCGGTATGTTCCGCCTCTCGCTCTGCACTGCTCACAGGCTGTTATCCTCAACGAGTAGGAGTCAGTGGTGTGTTCTTCCCAAATCGAGGTCAGGGTGGCTTGGATCCGAAGCATGTTACTATTGCCGAAACGCTGCAGAGCGTTGGCTACGCAACGGCGGCGGTCGGGAAGTGGCACCTGGGAGATGAGGTGGAGTTTCTTCCCACGAATCAGGGCTTCGATTCGTATTATGGAATCCCCTACAGTAATGACATGTCTCCAGCGAGAGACATGAAGTATGCTGAAGATTGCCTGTTCCGTGAAGGGCAGAGCCTTCTAACATTGAAGGAAGCGTTTGCCGGTGAACTCAATAAGGGCTCACCCAGGAGCATGAGGCAGAAGGTGCCTTTGATGCGGGATACGGAATGCATCGAATTTCCGGCAGATCAGTCGACAATCACCCGTCGTTTTGCCGATGAAGGGATCCGATTCATTTCGGACAGTGTGGAATCGAATAAGCCCTTCTTCCTATATCTGGCAAATTCAATGCCACATACTCCCTTGTTCGCTTCACCGCAGTTCAAGGGTACGAGTGAGGGCGGGCTTTATGGAGACACCATCGAGGAAATCGATTTTAATACCGGGCGTATACTGGACCACTTGAAGCAGGTGGGCGTTGAGGACAACACCATTGTGATCTTCACATCGGATAACGGGCCCTGGCTTAAGCAAGGCGAACGCTCCGGATCTGCGCTACCTTTGTTTGAAGGCAAGTTTACCTCCTTCGAAGGCGGCTGTCGTGTCCCATGCATTATCAAGTGGCCCGCAAGCATTCCAGCGGGCAGTGTCTGCTCCGAAATCGCATCCACCATTGATCTGCATCCGACGCTTGCCCGAATTGCTGGGGCTGCATTACCCGAACGGGAACTCGATGGTAAAGACATCATCGATCTGATGACGGGGAAAGAAAACGCGACGTCGCCGCACGATTATTTCTTTTATGTTCAACGGGGTGAGGCTGTAAGGTCCGGCGATTGGAAATACCATGAGAAGATGCACTTCACGACTATGGGGGAAGGACGGGATAAAAACGAACAAACGTTGTATAATCTCCGAGACGATATCGGAGAGACCACCAACCTGATCGACGCTCATCCGGACATTGCAGATCGCCTTAAGAAGGCTCTGGAGGCTCACATCCAACGCGTCAGGAGAAATAACTGATGGGTGAAATTAAATGGAAGCCATGCTAATTATGAATAAGCTATTGAGACCATCGTTTTTTTCTTTGTTAGCCGGAGTGACTCTGAGCAGCGTTGTTTCGGCCGTAACGATTACCGAGGAGATTGCACTGAACGTAGAGGGATTTGAAATCCCGATTATGGTGGTTGTACCAGAAGAGGGGGTGGGGCCTTTTCCGGTAGTCTATCATGTACATGGCGGGGGATGGAATGGTGGCACTGACACAACCGTTCCGGAAGCTTCGGTTCCGTCCGGGTTTCGTATGCTGTCGGACGAATTGGGAGTAATTCACGTGGGTCTTGCTTATCGCTGTAAGCTGCAAGGTTCATTCCCCGAGGCAATGGACGATCTCCGTGCTTCGGTTAAATGGTTTGAAGCGAAGGCAGATGACTTCAATGCCGACCTTTCGCGTGTTGGCCTGTCTGGTGGTTCAGCGGGAACTCCGCTTTCGGCTCTCTTGGCTCAGGAGATAGTGGCATCCAGGACCTATGTCGGCCTTTATGGCGTATACGATATGC
>CALGUT010000699.1 GCA_937920335.1 uncultured Opitutales bacterium | reverse complement strand
TCCGATCCGCCCGCGAAATCTTATCACACGCTAACAATCGGGATATGATTTCCTTTGCGGGAGGCCTGCCGGCACCGGAGGCGTTCGGAAGTCTGGAGCTATCGACTGCCGACTACGGTTCATTCCAGTACGGAGCCTCCGAGGGAGAGAAAAGTCTGCGCGAGTGTTTCGCAAAGCGCTTTCAGGGGAGGGGAATTTCCTGTGATTATTCCCAGGTGCTTATAACCTCGGGAGCTCAACAAGGTATAGATCTGGTTAGTAAGCTATTTGTAGAAGAAGGGAGCAAGGTAGTGGTTGAGAAACCAACCTATCTGGCTGCGATTCAATCATTCAGTCTCTTTGGCGCTGAGTTCGAATCCATCGACCTAGAGTCAGATGGAATCAATCTGGATGAGTTGGAACGAGTTTTCCAGTCCGGTGAGATCCGCTTTATCTATTTGGGTCCCAGTTTTCAGAATCCGTCAGGTATTTGTTATTCGGTAGATAAGCGAAAGGCGGTCGCGGGATTGCTGGACAAGTACGACGTCATCCTCGTTGAAGACGATCCGTATTCCGAGCTGAACTATTCGGAATGTGAAACGGTTCCGATTTGTTCGTATTTAAAGACCGCTAAATGGATTTATCTGAGTACTGTGTCCAAGATTCTGGCACCCGGTTTGCGGATGGGGAGTCTGGTGTGTTCTGAGGAATTTTTTCCTTATCTACTCAAGCTGAAGCAGGCCTCTGATTTGCACTCGAATCGTTTTTCACAGATTCAGGTATTAAAATGGCTTGAGGATGAATCGACGTTGAATAAAAGGATTTCAGATCTTCGGACCCTTTACTGTGAAAAACGGGATAGGATGAAAGAAGTCCTGGATGCTCAATTTACGGGTATTGCTGATTGGGATATTCCTACAGGAGGGCTTTTCTTCTGGGTGAAGATTCACAGCGATGTTTCAACGCCAGAGTTACTTAAGAAAACAGTGGAGCAGGGTGTGGCCTTTATGCCAGGGAGTCCATTTTTCGCGACTGCTGATGAGGGTGCGCGCTACATGCGTCTCAATTTCAGCAATCCTGCCGGCCATGAGATTGACAGCGGAATGACCATATTGGCAGACGAGCTAAAAAAACTGACTTAGTTCGCCACTTCTTCGGACTTGAGGCCCTCGTTCAGGAATAGCGCAAAGAGAAGGAACGGTAGCGCGTACAAGAATACGGATGTTGGAAACAGGTAGCGTAGGTCGTCACCGGGAAAGGCCGTGTAGTCGATCATGGCATACATCAAAAATCGAAGGAACCATATTCCGAAGAGAATGATGCTAATCGCAGCAAAGTGCAGACTGAATTGTTTGTTGAGTATTGAAATAATTACTACGAGTAGTAGGAAGTAGAATGTGAGCAGGTAAGGAAGGTTCTTTGTAGTCGATTCGTAGAATCCTATGAAGGAATCCAGCTTGGCTAATTTGTTGCTGTAGTAAACCGAGACGTTATAGTCGACGCATACTTCGGCGGTGTTGCCGGTGTTAGTAGTTGCCTGAACAAAGTAGCCTCCGCCAGGTTGCTCTAAATCACTTATCAGAACATCGAAAAAGGAGCCATCGACCATTGAGAATCTCAGGCTATCCATGAGGTGCTTGTTTTCGATGTCTGCATAGAATCCGAAGGTGGGTTCAAGGGTTCCAACCAGTTCCGGGTTTTTGCCGGCCAAAACATCATCGCGGTTGTAAGTAATGGCGTCGACCAGGATCTCCGAGCCTCCCTTTAGGCCGTTAATGCTTTGTAGTGGTAAAGGAGTGGGGGAGGAATAAATCCATCCTCTCAATACGAGTCTGGCGGACAGGGCGTCCTTGTTTTGAAAACTGATCTGGCTTCTAAGCGTTGTCGTATTGTAAAGGTCTATCAGGGGTTCAAACACACCTGTATCGTCGTGTTGTAATTCAAGCTCAAGTCTCCAGGACCTCGCTAACACGCGCTTCATCGATCGGATGAACGCTCCGCTGAAAGGGGAGTAGACTTCGCTGAGGCCGGTAGACGGTACCCAGCGTTTTTCAAATGTCCCTGCTTCTAGTAACGCGTTTACCTCATTTGTTAGAGCCTGGTAGAAGGCTTGGGCTTTCTCTGGCGTTTCGTAATGTCCCAACGACGCCACGGCTTCCCGGAATGCCCAGTGGAAATGACCGCCTAGTTCGCCGGGGCCTGGATGAAATCCTGTGTGTACGTAACTGCTCCATTTTTGGCCGATGGGGCCAGCGAGCTTTTCATACATGCCTTTAGTGAGTGGGCTGTGTTCACCCAGGCGTCGTAGCGTCTCTAATTGCACAAACGCATAACGAATCGGTTGATCAGGCTTAACGGACATGAGCGCCTTGAGGGCTTCCTGATAATGCGGCTCTGCTTGTTCTGCGATAGCGTTGAAGCCTACGCGTTCCTGGTTCGTTGATTTGATTTTGTGAACGATAGCCATGCTCGGCGCAAAGAGCACGAAGCTAGCTAACAGGATTCGGATGATGAAGGTGGGGCTCTTGAGTTGCCAACTACAGTTTCTTAGGTGCTGATAAAACGTCCAGGCGAGTACGAGCAAGCTGCTGGCCATGATCCATATCCCCTCTGGTCGGGTGATGAGCATGAGTCC
>CALGUT010000698.1 GCA_937920335.1 uncultured Opitutales bacterium | reverse complement strand
CAATCGTTTTAGCGCGGCCGGGCATTGTTACATCGATGGACTCCTGCTCCAGCTTCGCCTTAACGGCAGTAGCATCCAGAGCTGTCTTGCGCTCACCAATCAGTTCCTGCAGTTCCTGCTTAACCACATTTATCAATGCGCCAGCCTTAGGACGATCTTCGGGGGTCAGGTTGCTCAGGCCTTTAAGTAAGCCTGTAAGCTGGCCCTTTTTGCCCAGATAATCGACACGCAATTGCTCAAGCGTGGCGCTATCTTGCGCTGCGGCAATGGCAGACCTGGCCTGGTTAGCGAGTGGTTCGAGGTTTTCCATTTAGGTTTTTCTCAGGTCTAATTTGAGTATTGGGTAGTCTGTCACTGTCCATCCGCTCCGTAAGTGTTTCAAACTGTGCCTTAGCCCAGTGTACGCGCTTAAGGGGCCGACATGGATAGCCATCCTCAAACACGCACCTCTGGCAAAAATCCACCGCCCAATCAATAAAAAAGGGAAAGAGCACCGCCCTTTCCCTTTAAGTCTTACCTGTAGCCAGCGAACCGCCCAAGCGGTGGGGTGGGCTTAGGCCAATGCGGCCTTCGCTTGCTCAACGATCGCCGAAAAAGCCGACTTATCGTGCACGGCTAGGTCTGCCAGTACGCGGCGATCCAATCCGATCTCAGCTTTTTTCAAACCATTGATCAAACGGCTATAGCTAAGGCCATTAGCACGAGACTGGGCATTGATACGCGTGATCCACAGAGCGCGAAACTGACGTTTACGCTGACGACGGTCACGGTAGGCATACTGGCCAGCCTTGGTAACAGCTTGTTTAGCGACCCGGAAAATACGGCTGCGTGCTCCGTAATACCCCTTGGCCTGTTTCAATACTTTCTTGTGACGCCGATGCGCCACTACACCTCGTTTTACGCGAGCCATAGTTCTTCTCCCTAATTATCCGATAGACTGATTACTTGGCACGCATCATACGATCAATAAGAACAACGTCGCTCTTATGGACCATAGAGGTACCGCGCAGCTGACGCTTACGTTTGGTAGTCATCTTGGTTAGGATGTGACTCTTATGGGCGCTCTTGCGCTTGTATCCACCGGCAGTTTTCTTAAACCGCTTGGCAGCCCCACTGTGAATTTTTGCTTTTGGCATAATCAAATACTCCGCATTTGAAAGTTAATATATAAAGAAACAAGGGCATTCACAGGCCGCTAGTTCTTCTTCTTGGGGGCAATAACCATAGTGAGTTGTCGGCCTTCCATTTTCGGGAATTGCTCGACAGCACCCAACTCGGCCAGATCAGCTTCTACTCGCTTGAGTAGTTCCATGCCAATTTCCTGGTGAGCCATTTCACGACCGCGAAACCGCAGCGTAACTTTGGCCTTATCGCCGTTTTCTAGGAAACGAATCAGGTTGCGTAGTTTTACCTGATAATCTCCATCTTCCGTCCCTGGACGAAACTTCATTTCTTTCACTTGTGTACGCTTCTGCTTCTTCTTCTGGGCAGCTTTTTGTTTCTTGATCTCAAACACAAACTTCCCGTAATCCATCAGCTTACACACTGCTGGATCGGAATCGGCAATGAGCACTAAATCCATGCTCGCCGCCTCGGCCGCTGCCAGTGCCTCTTTCAAGGACACGATTCCTACTTGCTCACCTTCGGCTCCAACCAGACGTAATGGGTCCGCCGTAATCTGGTCATTGATAATCGCCTTTTTACTGGCTCCTTTGCCGCTATCTTTCTTAATACTGATTCTCCATTGTAACGCGACCGCGAGATGCAACATCGTCACTAAGGTGCGCGATAAACGCGTCGAGATCCATGGATCCCAAGTCCTCACCACGACGGGCACGCACGGCCACAGTCTGTGTTTCCACTTCTTTATCCCCTACCACTAACAGGTACGGAACCTTCTGAATTGTATGCTCGCGGATTTTAAAGCCGATTTTCTCATTTCTCAAGTCCGAAATGACCCTAAAGCCCCTGTTCTTCAAGGAATCTTCCACATTTTGGGTATATTCGGACTGTTTGTCCGTAATATTGAGCACAACGACCTGTGTGGGCGCCAGCCAGCTGGGGAAAGCGCCTTCGTAATGCTCAATCAAAATCCCGATGAATCGCTCAAATGAACCCAGCACGGCCCGGTGCAACATGACCGGCACCTGACGGCTACCGTCCTCTGATACGTACTGCGCATCGAGGCGTGCCGGCATCGAAAAGTCGACCTGAATCGTTCCCAACTGCCAAACACGTCCGATACAATCTTTCAGGGAAAATTCAATTTTTGGACCATAGAACGCGCCCTCCCCCGGCAGCTCCTGCCAGGGAAGATTCTGCGCATCGAGCGCATCGGCCAGCGCTTTTTCCGACCGATCCCAGTCAGCATCCGTACCCACTCGTTGCTCGGGACGCGTAGACAACCGGTAGATCACCTCGCTAAAACCAAAGTCCTCGTAGACGGCATGCAGTAAATCAATAAAGGATGAAACCTCGGGCTGAATTTGTTCCTCTGTGCAAAAAATATGCGCATCATCTTGCACAAACCCGCGCACTCGCATAATCCCGTGCAAAGAACCCGACGGCTCATTTCGATGACAGGATCCGAACTCCGCCAATCGCAGGGGTAAATCGCGATAGGACTTCAGGCCCTGGTTGAACACCTGCACATGGCAGGGACAGTTCATAGGTTTTACCGCAAAGTCCCGATCCTCAGACTTGAGCATAAACATATCATCACTGAACTTTTCCGCATGCCCGGATTTCTCCCACAACGAAAGGTCCACTAACTGAGGGGTCCTGATCTCCTGATAACCGTTTTCTTGCTGAGCCTTTCGCATGTACTGCTCAATAGTCTGATAGATGCTCCATCCGGCCGGGTGCCAAAACACCATACCCGGTGCTTCTTCCTGTGTATGGAATAAACCGAGCTTCTTGGCAATTTTTCGGTGATCACGTTTTTCAGCTTCTTGTATGCGGCTCAGGTATTGCTTGAGCTGCTTTTTGCTGGCCCAGGCGGTGCCGTAAATTCGCTGCAACATTTCGTTGTTTGAATCGCCGCGCCAGTAAGCTCCTGCGACTTTGGTCAACTTAAAGGCTTTTAACTTTCCGGTGCTAGGCACATGAGGACCGCGGCAGAGATCACCCCAAGCACCTTGGGTGTACAACGAAATCTCTTCGCCTTCAGGCAGCGCCTCAATGATTTGAACTTTGTAGTTCTCGCCCATGTTACGGAATGTTTCTATGGCCTTTTCTCGGCTCATCACCACTCGCTGCACAGGTAGATCGCGCGCTGCGAGTTCTTCCATGCGCTGTTCGATATTTTCTAGGTCTGGGGGTGTAAATTTGTGC
>CALGUT010000697.1 GCA_937920335.1 uncultured Opitutales bacterium | reverse complement strand
GTTACCCGACGGACAGGTCGCCGAAAAAGCGATCGAAAAGCTAAGGCTATTGTCCAAGCAAGAGTCTCCATTCTTCCTTGCAGTCGGATTTTTCAAACCCCATCTCCCTTTCAATGCTCCAAAAAAATACTGGGACTTGTATGATCACAACTCCATAGAAATCCCGGACAACTATTACCCACCTAAAGGTGCACCCGAAGAAGCCATCCACAATTTTGGCGAGTTGCGTAACTACACCGCTGTCCCCAAACAGGGAAAAGTCAGCGACGACATGGCCCGTGCATTAATTCACGGCTATTACGCCTGCGTGTCCTACACGGATGCTCAGATCGGTAGAGTGCTTAGCGAGCTCGACAAGCTTGGACTCTCCGAAGATACGATCGTCGTTTTGTGGGGAGATCACGGTTGGAACCTCGGGGAGCATACCCTTTGGTGTAAACACTGTACCTTCGAGAACGCCATGAAGGCCCCGCTTATTTTCAGGACTCCGACCACTAACGATTTTCCCAAAGGATATTCCTCCAAGGCCCTTGCGGAATTCGTCGACATCTATCCAACCTTGACCGAGCTCGCGGGTCTTCCGACTCCCAAACATCTGGAAGGAGAAAGCCTCGTCCCCATCTTGAGAACACCAGCTATAAAAGGTAAAGGATACGCGATCGGTCGCTTTCGAAACGGTGATACTATCCGAACCGATCGATGGCGCTACACAGAGTACTCTACCGAGCCAGAGTCGAATGAAGAACACGAAAATCCCCGTATGCTCTACGACCACACATCCGACCCGGAAGAGAACGTAAACCTCGCGTATAAACGTGACTACCAATCCGTGATTGAGACGCTGTCTGCCCAATTAAATCAGCTAAAGGGCAAATAAGGAGCAATTTTCAGATACAAGAATGCCGGTTAGTCCCCTAACTAACCGGCACTTGAATCTAAGTATCACGTGATACTAGATACCCCTAAATTGTTGTTCTGAGGGCTTGCACAAAAGCGACATTTAAAGGGGACAATCACTACCTCAGAAGTAATAATTACCAAAAGATGTGGAGACTCGTTCGCTTTGCCAACAATTATTTTGGAAAAATCTCTTAAATCCAGACTCAGAAAATTGAGAATACGGATCACTCAAAGGATCCAACTGGTCTGATCTCTTATCGAATCAAATAGAAGCGAGAAAAAACCGACGACCGGAATCATATATCAAGCTTGATCGAATTCATTACCAGACACATTCTTGCACACGTGCCCTCCTATCCGAAAGTTGCCTTGGTTTTCAAAACTAGATTCGAAGAAAACCAGCGAATTCTAAAAGCGATTTCCAACTTCAATCGATTTCATGAAAACTGGACTGCATTCGTTGATGATCAAGCGGTCTCTCAATCGAATCCATCTTGGTTATTGAAGAAACGCTGGGACGGAGTCATAACCAAGCATACAGCCCCTGACCTAATCTCTAGTTGCGTCGAACGCAGTATACCCGTCGTAGATCTGAGTGACGACGACAATCACTACTCCAACGTCCCAAAGATACGACCTGACAATGTTGCACTCGGACATAAAGGAGCAGAATATTTCAAAGACAAAGGTTACCAGCACTATGCATTTTGTGGGTTTTCTTCGGAAGACTGGGCTCGAGATCGAGAAGATGGATTTACCGAGGCGCTTAAACTGTCAGGCCACACCTTATTTACTTTTGACTCAGCCTACCCGAAGGTAAACGAACCCGAATGGGAGGAGACTGAAGAGAGAAAGATTCGCGACTGGCTGAAAAACCTCCCCAACCCCTTGGCACTAATGTGCTGCAACGATTTGCGAGCCCTACAAGTCATTAACGCTTGTAGAGATCTTGAACTGCAGGTTCCAGAAGACGTTGCCATATTAGGCGTCAATAATGAGACGGTTCGATGCGAACTTTCTATTCCTCAGTTGAGCAGTATCCCTATCAACACCGAGTATTATGGGCACATGGCAGCAAAGGCCATCACAGGTATGATAACCGGTAAGGATCCTGAGTTCAGGGAATTATATATCGATCCGTTGGACGTAGTTTCTCGGCGATCGACTGATGCTCTCTGTATTGATGACAAACAAATTGCAGCTGCCCTACACATCATAAAACGAGACGCCTGCAGTGGTCTCAGTGTAGGTCAGATTGTCGATCAAATGCATGTATCACGCAGCATGCTTGAACGCCGATTCCGGAAGTATCTCGGAAAATCTCCACAGATGGAAATTCGAACAGTTCAGATGCAAAAGATAAAGCAGCTCCTTCGGGAAACGAACTACACTCTCGCCCATATTGCCGATTTGGCAGGATTCGATCACCCTGAATATATGTCCGTCGTATTCAAAAAAATGATGCACCTGACTCCGATTCAATACCGGAAGCAAACCGGATTCCAAAACCGACTATCTAACAGACAGGTTCTCTGAACCCGACCAGGCTCAATTTGGTATTGCTCGAAATCAAATTAACTCTAAAACATACTGAATCGGCTAAAAGATCAGCTGATTTCCCCTATTTACCCCATGCTCCAGCAACTCCCTGTAAGAACCATTACGCTGCAAGCCACCCTACTTGCTCTAGGTATAAGCGGGTGTTTTCTTGGCACCGAAGCCAGTGAAAATAGTCCGCATGGAGACGAATTCTCACAAGGAACCATAGAACACCGCGTTTTCTGGGCCACGACCCCTCCTCAACCGGTTGAATTGCCAGAGGCGCAAAATACTCAGTGGCCACGAAATGCGATCGATCGATTCGTAATAGCCAGACTCGAATCAGCCGGCTTACAGCCTTCGGCCAAAGCAGCAAAACCAGACCTGATACGACGTGCGACGTTCGATCTTACCGGCCTACCACCGACCCCTGAGGAAGTTGATAGTTTCGTAGTCAATGACCATCCAAACGCCTACTCACAGCTAATCGATCGCTTATTGGAGAGTCCTCACTACGGTGAGAAATGGGGCCAAATCTGGCTAGACGTCATTCGCTATTCTGAATCTGAGGGTTTTGAGTACGACCGACACCTACCTTACGCCTGGCGATTCCGCGACTATGTGATCCGCTCCTTCAACGAGGACAAACCCTTTGACCAGTTAATCATGGAACAAGTCGCTGGCGACGAGATAGATCCTCTCACTGACGATGCGCTTATCGCGGCAGGGTTCCACCGTTTTGGTCCAGTCCGACGAAATATGGGTAACCCCAAGATCGCCCTTAGTCGAAATGAAGTGCTAACAGAACGCACGGATATTATAGGCTCCGCGTTTCTTGGTATAACCATGGGCTGTGCTCGCTGCCATGACCACAAGCTAGATCCAATCAGCCAAG
>CALGUT010000696.1 GCA_937920335.1 uncultured Opitutales bacterium | reverse complement strand
TGAAGCCACTTCACAAACTTATCATGATGAGTGAGGCCTACCAACAATCATCAAAAACCCCCACCTCTGAAATTGCACAAAAGATAGACCCTGCGAACCGGCTACTTTGGAAATTTAGTCGCCGGAGACTCCAGGCAGAAGAGATTCGGGATGCGCTACTCTTGGTTTCGGGGCAGCTGAATAAACAGATGTTTGGCGAGAGCATCATGCTTCCGGTCGAAAGAGAGATGGTAGACCTACTTTATGACCCGAAACAATGGAGTATCACAGAAGACAAGAATCAGCACAATCGACGGTCCGTTTATCTCGTTGCGAAGCGCAACCTTCGATTACCATTTATGGAAACCTTCGATCAGCCAACACTTCAGATTAGCTGTGCGAAACGTGAGTCCAGCACACATGCACCACAGGCTCTGGAATTGATGAATGGAACAATGACTAACCAGCTAGCCCTCCGTTTTGCAGAACGTCTAAAACAAGAGGTTGGCGACGATCCTAAAAAGCAGATCGAAAGAGCGTGGCAACTGACAACCGGACGTTCACCAGAAAGTAAAGAAGCACAACTGGCGCTGGAATTCCTGGAAGACCAACCGCTACAGGAATTCACGTTAGCTTTATTTAACCTCAACGACTTTTTGTATGTCCGCTAAACTCCTCCTTCCCCACAGCCTTCCAACCCGAACCAGGCGGGAGTTTATTAAAGACGCCTTTTGTGGCTTCGGTGGATTGGCTTTCGCATCCTTGCTTCACGCTGAGGAACTGCGTAATTCCAGCAATCCACTAGCACCACGGTCACCGCATTTTCAACCGAAGGCGAAGTCGGTTATTTTCATCTACATGGCAGGAGGTCCGAGTCACCTTGAGTCCTTCGACCCCAAACCCCTGCTCAACAAACTGGATGGTCAAACTCGACCGTCCGAATTTGGTAAAGCTGAATATCAATTTGTGCAAGATGACGCCAAGTTGATGGGCACACACCGTACGTTCAAGCAGTATGGAGAAAGCGGAATCGAAGTCTCCGACCTCTTTCCACACATCGCAACATGCGTGGATGATCTGGCCGTAATTCGATCTTGTTATGGAGATAGCGTGGTTCACTCAGCGGCTCAATATGAGTTATTTACTGGTCGTTTAACACCCGGCGCTCCCAGCATGGGATCGTGGCTGACTTACGGACTCGGATCGGAATCAGAATCGCTCCCTGGATATGTTGTTATGCCTGATCCAGATGGCGCCCTGCCTGCTGGTCAGCCTATGTATACCCAAGGGTTCCTTCCTGCGAATTACCAGCCTACGATGTTTCGACCCGGTGATAATCCAGTGCTCAATTTGGACCTGCCGAAAGGTGTCTCTATGAAAGAGCGTAAGAGGACGCTCGATCTGATTGACAATCTCAACAAGGCGAATTTAGCGGAAGAAGATCACGAGTTTTCCGCCAGAATCAATGCTTACGACTTGGCTTTCAAAATGCAAACTGAGGCGCCTGAGGTGTTGGACCTTTCGAATGAACCCCAAGAAACCCTCGATCTTTATGGCGTCGGTAAGGAGCCCACTAACGACTATGGTCGTCGCTGCCTCATGGCGCGCAAACTGGTGGAAAACGGAGTCCGATTCGTAACTGTAGTTTCTGGCGGCGGATCAGGTACGCTCACCTGGGATGCTCATAACGATATCGAAGAGAACCATCAACGGATGGCTTTACAAACTGACCAACCCGTCGCCGCACTATTAAAAGACCTAAAGCGACGAGGACTGCTTTACGATACGCTCGTCGTCTGGGGTGGCGAATTCGGACGTTCTCCAGAAGCACAATCCGGAAAAGGGCGTGACCATCATAACCTGGGCTTTTCCATGTGGATGGCCGGTGGCGGCATCAAGGGTGGACAGGTCGTAGGAGCGACCGACGAAATCGGTCTGCGAGCCATTGAAAGCCCCTACCACTTTCGAGATATCCATAATACCATCCTTCATCAACTTGGTATTGACCAACACAAGCTGACCTACCCACATCTCGGGAGGGATGAACGCCTCACATTCCTCGAAGGTAAACTGATCGAGGAAATTATCTAAGGCGCACTTCCAAATTGAGTGCGGAATTTATTCTCCAGATTCTCCAACTGAGACGGCGAGATACGAGGCTGCATACGTATCTTCTCAATGTAGCTCCGGGCCACCATCTCGTTATTAACTGAAGTATTGTAAAACGCCATCGTGGAAAGAGCAACTGGGTGTAACGACTCAATAGCAAGCACCTGCTCCATGGTTTGAATCCCTTTTTCTGTTTGGCCTGCCGAGATGTAGAGAGCAGCAAGATCAGCAATAGGATCTGCTTCTTCTGGTCGCAGATCTACGGCCTTTTCCATTTCTCGAATCGCTGCAAACGTGTCCCCTATCGCCTTCAATCGCTTCCCATTTGCCAAGTGAAGGCCGGGAGAATCTGGATTATGAAACAAGCCCTGAGCCAAGGCCCTGGCCTGCCCATTCGCATCCCCCAAGGTTTGGTAAATTCCAGCCAGATGAAACCATCCATCGGGAAACATCGGGTCCAACTTCACACAGACTTCGAATGAACGGATCGCTTCAGAGGAGTCACCTTGATTCATGTAAATCAGCGCCAACTGAAATTGAAGCGCTGCATCCTGCGGTGCCATCTGAATAGCACGCTTCAGTATTCGAATCCCCTCTTCGGAATCACCGCGATGATTAGCCGATCCCGCAGCCACCGCCAATTGATAGGTGTCGAAGCAATCTGAATACAATTCAAACAACCACGGGTCGGGAATATCACTGAACGACCCTGAACCTTTATTCCCACTGCGAATAGCAGAAGCGGAACGACTGTTTCCCTGCTGCTCATAGACGGTAGCCAACAGATCCGCTCCGATTCTAGAATCACTACTCCGGGTGGCGCGAAGCAACTTGGATTCAGCCGCGGGCAAGTTTTCATTCTTAACATCGATTCTGGCCAACCCAAGGAGCCCATACGCATTATCATCATCTAAAGCTAATGCCTTTTCGTATAGTCTAGAGGCCTCGCTCAAACGATTCTGCTTAAACAATACATCGCCATAACGGATGAGCCCAGGAACGTATTCAGGAGCCAACTCTGTTACCTTTGATCGCAAGGCAAGTGCGTCATCCAACTGACCATAACCACTCAATATCGTGGCCAAGTAATGCGGCCATTTTGGTTCTTTCGGCTCAAGCTCCATCAAAGCCTGATAACATAAACTCGCTTCATCATAGAACCCATTTGCGTGATACAGACGGGCAAGGTCTACCAGGGAATTCACTGGATTTTTTCCATTTACGGCCTGCACTTCAGCATTCTCTATGCGCTGAAAGAAACGATCTGGCCACCCACTTAAATCCGGTCGCTCAGGAACTGCCTGTAGCACATACTCTCGTTCCGATGAGCCACAACCAGACCACAGAAGAAGTCCGCCGACGAGCAGAACGACGCAAGAATAATAGACCTGCTTCATAATGCCGTCTTGGGTTTCCAAATCAATAACCGACTTAGTTTATCATAAGGGGGCCACGCATGAAACGCACCGGATACGATCCATGGGTTTCCAGAGCCGTCAAAGTCAGCAACTCCGAGCGTGAGCAAGTGCGTAGGCTCGTAGGCTAAAATATGAGGCGTAAACCCCATGTTTCCATCGTTGCGAAACCAAACGAGAGATTCGTGTTCAGCCTGAAACCAATCGTTGAAACAGCTGGCAGCGACGACGTCTTTGTGTCCGTCACCATCAAGATCACACTCCACAGGACTGTAAGCCCCCGGAAGCCCACCAATTCGCCTGTATTCGAAGTTCCCTGCTCCGGTATTCTCCAACCACTGGACTCCGTGCCAGGGTCTTGCACCCGGTAAGGGCGTAGGTCCGAAACCATCTCCGTTACTAAATAACAAATCGGGACGACCATCCTGATTCAGGTCACACAGAGTCATCCCACTACTGGCAAAATCTTCATTCGTGGAACCGAAGATCACCTTCCCTGAAAAATTTCCCGAGCCATCATTCTGAAAATAATGAACCTCTTCCCATTGTTGGGAAACCTGAGCTGCGATGTCCTCGCTGCCATCACCATCGTAGTCGGCCACACAAACATGCACGGTCCCAGAAAGCTTTAGCAGAACATGACTCTTGAATGACCATGGGCCAACTCGCTCAAGCCATTGAACCATTCCTTGGTCGTATCCAAACTGACCTACCGCAAGGTCCAATTGGCCATCACCATTGAAGTCGCCTGCACGAACATCGGACACGCGCATCACATTCTCCAAGATAGTCCTTCGCGTAAAGTTCTCTTCACCGTCATTCTCAAGAATGTAAACGAAGCCGATATGATCGTTATTGGGAAATATGACACTCATACTTGCTACCAGTATATCCAGATCTCCGTCCACATCCATATCTACAGCCTCAAGGTGAACAGGCCCATTCATGTCTTCCGCCAAGGTCTGTTCCTTAAACGAAATGGCCTTACCTTGTTTGACCCAGAACACAGTGCCCTGCTGAGAATCGCAACCAATCACATCTAGTAGACCGTCCTCGTCTAGATCGACCAAATCGATATGCGCAATCCAGGGTTTACCCTCGAAATCATCGCCAATCGCCGTATGCTCAAAGAGATTCACCGACTCAACTGTCGACGCAGATTTCTTAAGGATAGGCGTAACCGGTTTAAGCTCAGGCTTGCACCCCATCCAAACGAAGCACAGCCAGACCGCTACTACCCAGAGGATTCTTTTCTTAAGACTAACCGGTAATTCACCCATAAAAACCGATTAGTGTGACCAGTCGCCTTCTCAAATCAATCGACTTTTAGCAGATATTGTTAGCTTTCCTGATCCGGCATCGAGTCAATCACAGCCTGCAACTTAATCCGGGCAGCCTCAGCGGCCTCACTCCCTTCACCCGCCATGATCGGCGAGGTTTCAAGCGGATCAATAGTATGATCAAAGAGATATCCAGTTTCCTCAGAAAGCTTCCAGCGCTTGTCTTGGGCCCATCGCCATTTGCGAAAGCGAACCTTTCGGTCCCCCGGCAATGGATTGTAGTGCATAAAAATCCATTCACGCGGGTTTCCCACTTCCCCCTTCACTTGCGGTAAAAATGAAACACCATCGAATATCTCACCCTTTGGCAATGAGACACCTGCCGCTTCCAGAATCGTGGGCACAAAGTCGTTAGAATCAACCAGATCCTCAACCATATACCCAGCCTTTGCCATTCCCGGCCAACGCACAACCAATGGCACATGCGATCCATAAATATTCGGATCTCCCTTACCGCCAATGATGGTCGTTCCATCCGCCATTTTCGACGGAATTCCACGAACAGTCCCATTATCACCGTAGAATAAAACGAGCGTGTTTTCTGCGATACCCAGAGCATCGATTTTTGCCAGCACTTGCCCCACAAGTTTGTCCATGTATTCGACCATATCTCCGAAAAACTTTCGATTGTTCTCAAAGCGATCCGTTTTCCACTCAGGACTATCAGGTGTCGG
>CALGUT010000695.1 GCA_937920335.1 uncultured Opitutales bacterium | reverse complement strand
TATACCAGTTTTCGCAGCCGCTTTGAACTGGCCGTTTACACCAGAGATTCCCTACTCGGACTGTCGTCCATGGATGATGTTCGACTTAATCAAATTAAAGTATCACGGCCACAACCCGGCGATTCATTCTATGCTCTTTATACGGACACAAGTTCTGCTACTGCAGAAAGAACCCTCCGGACCGGAAATGTGCAAATAGAGCGGTTTTTGTTCGAGGAAAATGTCGGACAAACGAACATCGAAGCGAAAGCTTTTACCTGGCAAAGTTACCTTTTTGATGAACACATCGTGGGTTTATTGGGAGTGCGTAATGACGATACCAGTAGTTTTGCAAGGGCAACGGAAGCGGAAGTCGGTTTCGATAGTCGTTTGGATCTGGGCCAGTGGAATCCTGATTTCACTCGACTCTCCAATACGCCGAGTCTGGAAGAGTCGGGTGATACGACGACCTGGAGCTTGGTGGGAAGATATCCGGAGAAACTTCTTGGTGAACTGCCTTGGGGTATGGATTTACAAGTTCATTATGCCGAATCAGAAAATTTCAATCCGATAGGACTGAGAAGTAATGCGCTTGGGCAAGCGGTAGGCCAGCCTACCGGCTCAACCGAAGAATTCGGTTTTCAGGCAAGTTTTGCCGAGAATAAATTTACGGTGAAAGTGAACTGGTTTGAGACTCTGCTGAATGACATTACGGCCGGGCCAACCGTCAATATTGGGTCGGTAGCTTACGGATACATAACGAGCTACCGAGATGCAGAGCTTCTGGAAATTGATTTCCCACTGCAACTGGTTACCGTCGATGGGGATCCGGCAAATTTTCCAATTCAGGATTACGATACCTTTTATGACGTGATGTTGAATAATGTTCCTCAAGCCTTTCAAGACCTCACCAATCCCCGCCGGGAAGATTCTGACGGAGATGGTTTATGGGATCAAATTGATTGGGATAATATTCCCAACCTGAGGTCCTTTGCCGATAGGGTAGCCGAGGGCTTTGAAGTGGAGATGATAGCCAGTCCGACCCCAAGTTGGCGTATCCTGGCCAACATTAGTCAGCAAGAAACTGTCCAACAAAATACAGCAGTCGCTATGTCCGCAGTGGTCGAGGAGTTCAATGCAAACTTACAGGCTTCGAGGGCAGGAGAAATGATAAGTAGTCCAAACCAAACGGTCCAAATACGGCAGATCAACGATCTTTGGCTGCCAGGTAACCTTCAAGGAAATGGACTGGCCCCTATCCGTGGTGCTCGAGCGCTGGACAACGTCGTTTCAAATGAACAAAGGGAGTGGCGCTTCACAGCTGTGAGCACTTATCAGATTAGGGAGGGCACATTGAAAGGATTCGGCATTGGCGGTGCCGCACGGTGGGAAGATGAAGCTGCTACCGGTTATGTATTTAAACTGGATCCTGAGAGCGGAACACCGATTCCGGACGTAAATCGACCCTTTTATGACGATGGGCTTTTTAGCGGCGATATGTGGGTCTCTTACGAAAGAATGCTTTTCGACAATAAGGTGGATTGGAAAATTCAAATGAATGTCCGGAATCTCATCGGAGACGACGACGATATCCCGGTAAAGACCAATCCAGACGGTCAGGTAGCGGTAATTCGAATTCCAAATCCGCGGGTCATTTCTATATCCAATAGTTTCAAATTCTGAATCCACTCCTTCAGAGATAGATGTTCTGTTTAAAATCAAAGAGATCCAGACTCATTGTTGCGGTTTGGATTATCTATTCTGGAGCTTTTGCACAGGAAACCATCGATTTTCGCCGGGACATTGAGCCTATCCTAAACAAGCACTGCATTGCTTGCCATGGGCCTGATGTAGTGGAGTCGGACTTCCGGGTGGATCGCAAAGCTACCTTGATTGGCGGTGGTGGATCGGGCATCGAAACGGTTATTCCCGGTGACCCGGTTGGCAGCTACCTGATCGAATTGGTACGTGAGCCGGACGAGGAATACCGGATGCCGTACGAAGAGGAGGCACTCCCCGAGGAGGAAATCGTTCTCTTGGAGAAGTGGATCGCCCAAGGAGCCGTTCTTCCCGATGACTTTGAAGAAGACGCAGAATTGCCCGAAGTCGAACATTGGTCATTGCTGCCTGTAACCCGACCAAAAGTTCCCTGGGCCAAAGGAATCGATAATCCGGTCGATGCCTTTCTGCGAGAGAAGCTCGATGAAAAGGGATTGACGTTTAACGCACCGGCCGATGCCCGAGCGCTCATCCGACGCACGTCAATACTGCTGACCGGCCTACCGGCCACCCCCGAGCGCATTGAAGCATTTCAGCAAGCTCACGCCAAGAACGCTGACCTGGCATTTGAGAGTCTCGTGGACGAACTCATGGATTCTGAACACTTCGGAGAACGCTGGGCACAACACTGGCTCGACGTCATCCGCTGGGCAGAGACCAATGGATCCGAAGCGAACCTCTACCGAAAGAACGCCTGGTACTACCGCGACTATGTGATCAACGCCTTTAACGAAGATAAACCCTATGATCAATTCCTCCTCGAACAATTAGCGGGCGATCAACTGGGCGTCGGAGAAGCCACGGGATTTCTCGTTGCGGGGCCCCATGTTCCGACTGCCACGGTAGGACGCGAACCATCCGCCATTAGGCAGGCCCGCGCAGACCGCATGGATGAGATCATGCAAACGGTGGGTGCCTCCCTTATGGGTATGACCGTAAGTTGCGCCCGTTGCCATAATCACAAGTTCGATCCGATATCGATTAAGGACTACTATTCGTTAACCGCCGTCTTTCAGGGTGTGGAATTCGGAAGCCGGTATCCAGAGCTTGATGAAGACAACCCGCTCCTGGAAACCCAGAAAACGCTGACCCGAAAAATCGAGAAGGAACGAGCAAAACTCCGCGCACATAATCAAGCCTGGGAAGAAGACTGGACCGGGTGGAATGAGTTTTATTTTCCGGCGACGAAGACCAAGGCCATGCGTCTGTCATTTCACACCCAGTCGGTCGGCGTTGAAGAGATCGAGCTCTATGGTGACAAAACGGGAGAAACCAACCTGGCGTTCTCCGGCAATGGCACCCTTGCAAGAACCGACGATTCGATGACTCAGATCCGCGGTGAGGTGTTCTTTGCCAATGACGGGGTCCTGAGCACTAATCGCTGGCGATCCAAAGCGCCTGACGAAACACAGGCAAAGCCTTGGATCATTCTTGAGTTTGAAGAACCGCAATCGGTCGATCGTCTGGTCATCAGCTCTAACAAACATTACTATCTGGAAACCGACTATCTGACCGCCTACACACCTGAGACGAACTTCAAATACACCCTTGAAGCCCAACTCGAAGACGGAAGCTGGCAGGCGATCGCCACCAATACCCACCAACCGGAAGATCCGGGACTCCTAACATCCATTGAGCGTATCCACGATACGATCACCCAGCTCAACGAGCAAGGACCGCAGCCCAGCTTCGTAGGCCAGTTTGTTGATCCTGTTACTACTTATGTCTTCCACCGGGGCAGTCCTGAGAGTCCGCGGCTCGAAGTCGCACCGGCCGGTTTCGATATTCTGCAAGGCGATCTTGGTCTTGAAACTTCATCTCCAGATCCTGAACGCCGTATGCGGTTTGCCGAATGGATTATCAATCCTGAACATCCGTTAACAGCCCGTGTCATGGCCAATCGGATATGGGGTCACCTATTCGGATTGGGTATTGTGCCCACACCCGCAGACTTCGGAACCGTGGGGGCGCCCCCCACCAACCAAAAGCTTCTTGACTGGCTTGCTGCCGAGTTTGTGAACCCTACCCTATCCGACGCAACTCCCTGGTCAGTGAAAGGTCTTATCAAAAACATCTTAATGACAGACGCCTACCGGCAATCAAGCGCACCAAGGGAAGACGCCTTGGCGATCGATGGATCCTCCCTTTATCTCTGGCGATTCCCGCCCAGACGGGTCGAAGCAGAAGTAATCCGGGACGGTATACTCCTCGCATCCGGAAAACTCGACCCAAGCCTTGGGGGCAAGAGCTACAGAATTCACAATGAAAAAAAGACCTACGCTCAATGGGAAGTTGTGGACAATCACGGTCCTGATACCTGGCGGCGGATGATCTACCAGGAACGCATGCGCCGTGTAGACGACCGAAACTTTACGGCCTTTGACTTTCCAGACTGCGGACAGATTAACCCAAAACGGCCCGTATCCACTACACCGTTACAGGCGCTCAATCTCATGAACAGTCCGCTTACCGTGCAGCAGACTGAGCTAATCGCTCAACGCGCTGTCGCCGAAACCGACGGTGGATACGAAAACGCGACTCGCAGACTATTCCAAATCATACTGGGGCGTGAGCCTACTCAAGAGGAACTCGACGCTTCCCTCGAAGTTGCCGAATCAGGCGGCCTGCAATTGGTCAGCCGCTCGTTAATCAATTCCAACGAATTTGCATTCCTGCCATGAACAACCCAGAAGAAAAAAT
>CALGUT010000694.1 GCA_937920335.1 uncultured Opitutales bacterium | reverse complement strand
GATTCCCTGTGTAAGTGGTAGCTTGCGAACGACTAATTCTGTTGATAGGATCGGTTGCCGGCGTTGAAGCTGAACCACGACTAGGAGTAGAGACAGTAGGGCTTGTTCGGTTTGGACGGATATAAGTCGAAGTTGTCTGAGTAGAGCGACTTGTACGATTGACTGTTGGGATGGTTACTCGAGAGCTGCTACTTCCGCGATTCCCTGAGTAAGTAGATGTCGCAGTACGACTTGTACGATTGATAGTTGAACTACTCGGAGGAGTACGACTCGTACGATTGACCGTTGGGGTGGTTACTCGGGAGCTACTACTTCCACGATTCCCTGAGTAAGTAGATGTTGTAGTACGACTTGTCCGCTTATTCGTTGAGGTTGTCGGTGTCGGCCGACTTTGCCGAGAGCTGCTCTGAGTTCTGGCACTATTGGTGGAACTGGAAGAGCTTCGGTTTTGCTCTTTCAAACGATTCAACTGATCACCATATCGGCTGGATTTTCCATTACTTCGATTATCCTGGGAGCTTCGGTTCTGAAGTCTAGGATTCACTTTATTTTCGTCAGCTTGAACGGGGGCCACCAGGAACGTCATCGCTACCACTGCCACACCTATCAAAGTTGTTTGTGGACGTATGCTCATATCGATTTCGGGCTAAGGTTGATGAGAGGTATGTCAGATGAAACCCTCTGACAGCTAACTTGTTACAAAGTTGACGAAAAACTACTCATTCTACTCAAAATAGTCAACCAAGCCTTCGACGACCCCTTGGACATACTCAGCGAAAAGACTCTGACGCATCTCCCCCCCTACGTTTATTAATCCCTCATAGTCACCTAGTTGTATGCGTTCGTACACCAACTGTGAGTTCGTGCAGTAAGCCTCTAAAAAAACCACGGGACCAGCATACAAACGGTTGGCTAACAAGTTCCGGGCCCACAAATAAGGGTTTTCTCCCTGATTCGAAGCATTCTTTCCTGCATAAGAAAACGCAGACATTTGGGTCACTTTTGCCAACGAATCAGCTATCGCTGCACCCATAGGGACCTCAAGTTCGTGATTCCGGGAAAGAAGCTTCTCGAACAAGTGCAGCCGCACATCATCCAACGCTAACTCACCTGGAGTATACGTTCCATGCACAATCACATGCATGTGATTGTCTTCAGATAATACTTGCTGAGTCTCTTCAATCCACGGCGTAACATTAAAATGCACCGCCAGCGTTAGATCCGGCTTGATTTGCTTATTAATAATATCCGCACGGCTTTGAATTTCACTAACTCTATAAAACAGCATTTCCGCACGGGCGCTGATAAGTTTCTTAAACCATTCCGTTTCCCACGGAGTATTCTCTAGAGTAACGCCTTCCTGCTCCATGTAGAATTGCTGTTCAATCGCTTCGGCCTGATACCAAAAATCCTCCGGACGCTTTTGGGTCACCGGCTCAGCCGCCGTACGAATCAAGGTCGCTTTGGCACCCAGGGCTTCTAATGCATCCTTTAGCTTCCGTGAAACGACCAGTGTAAGATCTCCTTCTTTGACAGGTGGATCTTCACCGATTTGAAAATGCCGAGCCTCCATTTCTGAAAACTCCCCACCTATATGCCCCGGATCGATGGCGATGACCAATCCATCCAACGGTTTCTCGTTAGATCGCACATGCTTTTCGCCAGAGCTCTTTCCCATTGATTGTGGACTCCAGGGAGCGAAGTTGAGTCGGTAGAAAGTGGCTTCCTCATGGCCGTCCTTCTTGATCAATGCGTAACCAGGGTTAACCGTCACATACCGTTCATCATATCCATAAGGTAAATACACGGTTTCGAGAGCTGCTACAAATTCCTCCCGATGCATGGTATTCTGGTAATCATCCAGTCGGCTCCAATCCGGCTCCTCGCCAAGCATTCCTAAACGATACGCATGCAACTCAGGCACAAGGCCCAGACCAATAATCAATACCAGCCAGTTGATTAATGGCTTTCCTAGAGTTGGAGAACGATCCTGCACAATTGAAAAACTGGCGGCTGTGACCTTCATTCTGCAATGCTTTTATACTCAAACGACATTGCAAACCCCACCACAGTCCATTTTAAACCGAATCATGATCAAACGAGTATGTGTCTACTGCGCCTCATCTAAGGAATCAGACGAAACGTTTCTTGAAAGCGCTTACTCATTGGGCAAATTCCTGGCGAAAGAGGGTATGACAACCGTCTACGGTTGCGGCGGAACAGGCTTAATGGGAAAATTAGCTGATGGCGCACTCGACCATGGCGGTGAGGTCCTGGGGATCATTCCAGAATTTATGATTGATCGGGAGTGGGCCCACAGCGGCGTATCTCAATTGGTGAAAGTCAACACCATGCACGAACGGAAGGATCAGATGGAAAAACAATCCGATGCATTCGTCATACTCCCCGGTGGTTGCGGAACGTTTGAAGAAGCCATGGAGATTATCACCTGGAAACGCCTGGAGCTTCATAACAAGCCAATCTGCCTTGCTAACCTTTGGAGTTTTTATGACCCCTTTGTTCAGCTATTTGAGAATAGTGTACGCGACCGTTTTCTGCGAGATGAGCACCTGAAGCTCTTCGATGTACGTGAATCCAT
>CALGUT010000693.1 GCA_937920335.1 uncultured Opitutales bacterium | reverse complement strand
TTCTAATTTCATTGCCGAAATTTCATTCACACAAGAAAATCTAATTCCTTTTTCTTTTAAAAGTGGGTAAACAAAAGGATCTGTATAAAATAAATCTAATTTAATACTATTCTTTTCAGTTGCTCCCACAAAATAGGAAGTTCCCATGCCAACAGCTCCTTTAAAAGTTTTTTCTACATAGGGAAACAAACCCAGCAGCACCTCATCTAGCATCTCAAAGTCTAAACTCCCATAAGCTGCGTCAGTAAATAAATCTATATCTATAGACTCTCTATGCCCCAACTGCAAACTCAATGAGGTGCCCCCTACCAGCCTAAAAGCGTCAAAGGAAGGCTCTGCCATCAGTTTATTGAGTGCGTTCGCGGGAACTAGTCACCTCCTGGCTCAGGAGGAGACGGAAGTGTCTCAAGCCGATATCCTCGACATTAAGGACCCCATATTCCTCCTTGATCCAATGCTGCTCCTATTCATCGCTATCGGCATACTGGTAGCCGCGATACTATTCTGGATAGCGGTCATTATCTTCAAAAGGATGACCCGCCCACCCGAGTTGGCGCCTCCCCCACCCTACGAAGTGGCTCTCAACCATTTGCGCAAAGCCCGCAACTGGTTGGAACCGGAAACGACCGAACGCTTCTGCACTGAAGTGTCCACCATCATGCGCGGATTCCTCGAAGCCCACTTTAAGCTCCCAGCGTCTGAGCAAACCACGGAAGAGTTTTTCAACAACTCTGCGCACATGGACAACTTTTCAGCTGACCAAAGGGTAGAGCTCAAGGAATTCTCCGAACAGTGCGATTTGGCAAAGTTTGCCAATTACGGACTCGGCACCGCCGAGATGGAAGAACTCTACGCCACTGCGGAAACCTTTATCGAGACGACCGGAAAACCGGGGGGTGAACCTGTCAAGGAGAACCCTGACGCCATTACGCCCAGCTGATGCTCGAGTTCCAACATCCCTACTTTCTATTCCTGATTCTGCTGGTATTGCTCCTGCCGTTTCTCAGAGGTGGTTTGCGTCGGCGTGGAAGCATTCGTTTCTCCAATACTCAGTTGGCCGGAAAATTAGGCTCCATTTCAAAATCCAAGGCCGGTCGTTGGTTGGCACTCCTTCGCACGCTCGCGTTGTCGCTCCTGATTATAGCCTTGGCAAGGCCCCGCTTGGGTCATGGTGAAACCGAACTGGAAGCCAGCGGTATCGACATCGTTTTGGCGGTCGATATTTCAGGCTCCATGCGTGCAGAAGACTTTAAGATCGGAGGAAAATTTTTCAACCGCCTCGAAGTCGTCAAAAAGGTTATCAAAGCATTTATTGAAAAGCGCGAAGCCGACCGCATCGCTCTGATCGCTTTTGCTGGCGAACCTTACCTGGTAAGCCCGCTAACGCTCAACCATGATTGGCTCATGAAGAATCTTGAGCGCCTTGAGATTGGTTTGATCGCAGAAGATGGCACCGCCATCGGTTCGGCTCTGATCATGAGCGCTAACCGCTTGCGCGACCTTCAGGCGAAAAGCAAAGTCGTCATCCTTTTAACCGATGGCGTAAATAACAGTGGATCCATTCAGCCAGTAACAGCTGCAGAAGCAGCGGCCGCTTTGAAAGTGAAAGTCTACACGATCGCGGCCGGTACCAAAGGTAAGGCCCGCGTGCCCGTAACCGACTATCTTGGCCGCACCCGCTACCGTAATGTGGAGACGGATGTTGACGAACCCACCCTCAAGGAAATCGCCACACTGACCAAGGGCGCGTTTTTTCGGGCGACCGACACCAAGGAACTCGAAGACATTTACGCTCAAATTGACGAGTTGGAAAAAACCGAAATCAAACTCAAGAATTTCACCTATTACGACGAACTCTTTATTTGGCCGCTGCTATTCGGATTATTTTTCATCCTCCTGGAATACCTGCTGGCGAATACCCGCTTAAAAACACTACCGTAGTGACTGGGCTGATACCATGACGTTTGCATATCCCATAATCTTTATAATAGCTCTAGTGATGATTCCGCTAATGCTGCTATGGGCATTTCGGATGGAACGCAATAAGCAGAAGCTCCTAAAGGGCTTTGTCGCAGCATCGCTCATTAAAGATCTTACCGTGTCCGTGAGCCAGCGGAAGAAGCAACTCAAGGTCGTGCTACTTGCCATGGGTATCTCCCTCATCGTGATAGCCGTCGCGCGGCCCCAGTACGGCTACGTTTGGGAAGAGGTTAAAAGCAAGGGTATCGATGTGGTCTTCGCGATTGACACCTCCAAGAGTATGCTCGCTCAGGACATGAAGCCCAATCGCTTGGAACGAGCAAAGTTGGCCGTCCTGGATTTCATCGATAAGATGGGAACCGACCGTATCGGACTGGTAGCCTTCTCCGGATCGGCATTCCTCCAATGTCCCCTCACCCTCGACTACAACGCGTTTCGCCAGTCATTGGAAATCCTTGAACCGGGCGTGATCCCTGTGCCGGGTACCGATATTGCCTCCGCAATCACCATCGCCGAGAGCGCATTCAACAAAGAAAACAATTTTAAGATCCTCATCCTTATCACCGACGGAGAGGACCTCGACGGCAACGGTATCAAGGTAGCCTCTGAAGCGGCAAGAAGGGGCGTTCGTGTTTTCACCCTCGGCGTGGGAAGTCAGGCGGGTGAGATCATCCCATTCATCAATGAACAGGGTCAGCAGGATTATGTGCGGGATGAAAGCGGTAACGTCGTCCGCACCCGATTAGACGAATCAACCCTGCGCCAAATCTCAGCGGCCTCGAATGGTTTCTACAGTCCTCTCGGTCCATTGGGTGAAGGCCTTGAGCGCGTTTACAGTCTCGGTCTCGAAGAAATCCCTCGTCAGGAATTGAATTCACGGATGAACAAACAGGCCATCGAACGGTATCAATGGGTACTCGCAGCCGGAATATTCCTGCTGATTCTTGAATGGCTCATTGGCACCCGAAGATCGGCCGCACGGATTGCTAAGCAGGCAACGGTTGCCCTCTTGATATTCGGATTCCTCGGCATCCCAACCCAGCAAGCAAGCGCTTCTCCTTACAAAGCGCAAAAGCACCTCCGCAAGGGAGAGTTCGTTGAGGCAGAGAAGCTCTACCGCGAAGCTATGGTAGAAGCCCCCGAGGATATGCGCCTCGTTTACAACCTGGGGATTAGTCTGTATCGTCAGGGCAAATACGCAGATTCGGTCACGATCTTCAACCAGGCCCTACAGGGAGCGAGCACCGATCCAGATCTACAAGCCGACATCCTCTACAACATGGGCAACGCCACCTACCGGATCGGCGAATCCAAGATCTCAGACCGGCAACCGGAAACGCGCAAGGATTGGGCCAAGGCGAAAGAGCTTTATGAAGGAAGCCTCGTCATCCGCCCAGAAGATCTGGAGACGCAG
>CALGUT010000692.1 GCA_937920335.1 uncultured Opitutales bacterium | reverse complement strand
GTGATTGTGTGTGTGTGGGTGAGTGTGGGTGAGTTTGTGGAAAAAATATTTGTAGACACACCGAAGAAACACACACAGCAAGGGGCCGTCCGAAAGGGCGGCCTTTTTTTCGGTCTACCCTACTCAGCTTTCGGAATTCTTATATCCTCAATGAGCCGCTGAACCTTTTCCGGCGGAGCGGGGAAAAAGCGACACACAGTTACGGCAACCAGAAAATTAAGAATCATCCCCAACGTTCCTATCCCTTCAGGAGAGATACCGAACCACCAATTATCGGGAATATTCGCAGTAGGGTTAATGAATTTAAAATAAACGATGTATCCAGCTGTGAATACAATCCCTACAATCATTCCGGCTATTGCTCCTTCCTTATTCATTCGCTTGGAAAAGATTCCCAGGAGCAGAATCGGGAAAAACGACGACGCAGCCAAGCCAAAGGCAAACGCCACTACCTGACCAACAAATCCAGGCGGATTCACTCCAAAATATCCGGCTATCACAATAGCGACAGCAGCCGCTATTCGCGCCACTGCCAGCTCCTGTTTCTCAGTCATATGAGGAGCCAACATCTTCTTCATCAAGTCATGGGATATCGAGGAAGAAATAACAAGCAGGAGTCCCGCTGCTGTCGAGAGCGCTGCGGCAAGCCCTCCGGCAGCCACCAGTGCGATTACCCAGTTCGGTAAATTCGCGATCTCTGGGTTTGCCAGCACGATGATATCCTTGTCGACGAACAATTCGTTTCCATTCCACCCCCGGGAGCTAGCAGTGGCGGCGAAGGCCTCGTTCTGGTCATTGTAATACTGAATGACTCCATCATCGTTTTTGTCCTCAAACTTTATCAGACCGGTATTCTCCCAAGTTTTGAACCAGCCGGGCACTTCAGCGTAAGTTGTATTACTCACCGTCTGTAAGAAATTCGTGCGAGCAAACGCAGCGATCGCGGGCGCGGTAAGGTAGAGAATAGAAATGAAAAGCAATGCCCAAAAAGCTGATACACGAGCATCTGAGACTTTAGGCACAGTGAAGAACCTGATGATCACATGTGGAAGACCAGCTGTCCCTAACATCAGAGCTGCTGTAATGAAAAAGACATCAATGGTACTCTTAGACCCATCCGTATAGGTGGCGAAACCCAGTTCCGTACTCAACCCATCCAACTTATCTAACAAGAATACTCCAGGTTCGCCCAGCACCTCAGCTCCAAACCCAATCTGCGGGATCACATGACCCGTCATGGTTATACCGATAAATATGGCTGGCACCAAATAGGCGAAAATCAATACGCAGTATTGAGCAACTTGTGTGTAAGTGATCCCTTTCATCCCACCCAGCACGGCGTAACTAAACACGATCATCATGCCTGCCAACACACCCCAAAACACGTCCCATTCGAAGACTCTCGCAAACACGATACCCACACCACGCATCTGACCGGCTATATAGGTAAAAGATACAAAAACCGCACATATTAGAGCAACCAACCGAGCTACCTTGGAATAATAGCGCTCTCCAACAAAGTCAGGAACCGTAAATTGACCGAACTTGCGAAGGTAGGGTGCAAGCAGAAGGGCTAAGAGGACATACCCCCCGGTCCATCCCATGAGGTAAATGGAGCCATCTCTACCCATGGTAGATATCAACCCCGCCATCGATATAAATGAGGCGGCTGACATCCAGTCCGCAGCAGTCGCAGCTCCATTCAAAATCGGATGCACGGATCCGCCAGCGACGTAGAATCCCTTAGTCGAGGCAACACGTGTCCAGATAGCAATCCCGATGTAGAGACCGAAACTC
>CALGUT010000691.1 GCA_937920335.1 uncultured Opitutales bacterium | reverse complement strand
CCTAAGTTCGGCATTGGACGCGGGTATTAATTTTGTTGATACCGCGGATGTCTATGTAAATGGAGCGTCTGAAAGAATCCTTGGAAAGCTATTGAAGGGGAAAAGAGATACAGTTGTTTTAGCGAGCAAAGTTGGTTCTCCGAGGGAGGATGGAGATCCTCGTACCAGTGGTTTGAACAAGTGGCACATTGTGAAGGGGGTCGAAGAATCGCTCAAGCGGCTTCAGACCGATTGTTTGGATATTTTGTATTTACACCGCCCTGACCGGTCGGCTCCAGTTGAGGAAACATTGGACGCTTGTGACCTCCTGGTTCGCCAAGGTAAGGTTCACTATATTGCGACCTCAAATCATTCGTCATGGAAAATGATGGAGCTTGAATTGAAGAGTGAATCGAAGGGGTATGTGAGACCATCGGTAATGCAGGTTCCCTACAATTTGATTACCCGAAGTATAGAGGATGAGTGTCTTGAGTATTCGGACACTCACGGGGTAGGTGTGGTTGTATACAACGCACTGGCCGGAGGGTTGCTAACGGGCAAGCACTCAGCCGAGCGGCCCATAGAGGGAAGTCGTTTCGATTACTCTCCTATGTATTATGATCGCTATTGGAACGGAACTAATTTCCAAGCTATAGAAGCTTTGAAACAGGTAGCTGCGCACGCGGACATCACGCTCCCTGAGCTTTCGTTCAGGTGGTTAGCGGGGCGAACGCAGGTAGATTCCATTCTTGTAGGTGCCAGCAGCCTTTCTCAGTGGGAGCAGAATTTAGGTGCGCTGAATGGTGGCAATCTCGAGGATGAAATCCTGGAAGCCTGTGATCACGTTTGGAATCAGGTTCGCGGGGGCCATTTTCTTTATTACCGATAGTAGAGTGCGTCGTTTTTTGAAGTTACAATGGATGTATTAATCGCGACTCATGCCCGCCCCGATTATCTTGAAGAGACGTTGTCCCAAGTGGTTGCAAAAGGTTCTTCTCAGGGTGTCTCCCAGGTCGTAGTCGTCGAAAATGGCGGTGTATTCGGAGCTCGGACCATCTGTCGGAAAATTGATTCACCCATTCCGATCAATTATCATTTTTACCCCGATGCGAATAAGAGCGCTTCCTTAAACTACGGACTTCGATTCTGCTCTGATGGGCTCGTTTTTATGACTGACGATGACGTTGTGATAAGCGGTAGCTTGTTTGCTGAGTATCAACGGGCTGCTAGCGGTTTTTCATCCAAGGCTTTTTTCGCAGGACCGACCTATCCGATCTACGATCAAGAACCGGATCCGTGGATTGTCTCCGTTCTGCCGTGCTCTGCTAGGGGATGGTCTCTGGAGACTGGACATTTTGGACCTGATGACGTATCGATGGGATTCAATTGGTCGGCTTACAAAAGTGACTTGGTGAATCTAGGAGGTTTCAATCCGGATTTTGGACCTGGCAGTAGCACGGGGGCAACTGGACAGGAATCCAATATGCAGAGGAGATTGTTGGAAAGTGGTGTAAAAGCCATTTATCTGGCCGAAGCGAAGGTTGGTCATCGGGTCCCACATGGTCGTTGCAACGACGAATGGTTGTTGGCTAGAGCGGAACGTCAGGGGATCGAATATGGGATTCGGCGTTCAGCTAAAGAGCCCCACAGGATTAACCGACTCATGGTAGGGCAGTATTGCCTCACTTTAAGGCTGTGGCTGAAGGCGTTAAGTCGTCCTAGCCGAGAAAACCGATTTCGCTGGAAGAGTATTTTAAAAATGAATAGGGGTATGCGGAAAGGTATTCGCTTGTATAAAGCAGGGCGTTTGCTGGTCCCACCGTTTCCAGGGCTCTCGGTCGAGGAAGGTGGGTTGAGTCGTTAGTGTGATTCCTGCAGGGTTGAGACGTAAGCATCAGCGGCATGCCGCCATGTCCAGACAGAAAGCAGCTCAGTTATTTGGGTAGGTCTAATTCTCGCGATTGGTTTTTCTGTGAAGTTCGCGAGTGAACAGGTTAGTTGTTCGACGTTTTGGGGCTCAAAAAGCTGTACCCAGTCACCGCATTTGTAGCGCGATACTTGCTCTTTAAATACATCTATATTGCTGCAAATAACGGGTGCGCCATGGGAAATGCTTTCGATCAAGGGAAGACCGAAGCCCTCATATATACTGGTTAATACCACGGCAGTACATGTACGATACAAGTCTTCAACGGTCGTTCGGCTCGTGTAACCATAGCTAATAATGTGTGGAGCAAGAAGATCCTTGTTGTCATTATAGACTTTGCGACACGCTTCAAGCGTTGGGTTGTCTAATGGTTCCGAGCTTGTGATCTGTTCAGTGTCCTGACCGGTAAATACAATTTTGAATTCAATCCCCTTTCTAGCAAGATGCATTGCCGAATTGAGAAGATCGATATGGCGTTTGTTAGCTTTAAATTGTGCTGGGTAAAAGAAGAGATTTGGAGCCGAACCGAATGGGGTCGCTAGTGCAAATTGGGGAAGAGTTTTGGGCGTGACTCCATGTGGAATGGTTATGAGTTTTTCTTTGGCATGCGGATAGGATGAAACCACTTTTTGGTGAGTCGCTGAGGAAACGCAGATCAATTTGGTAGCCGCGTTCAGCCATTCTTTCAGACCACAGTCTTCTCGGTCAATCAGCGCCGGAGAAGCAGGCATCGAATGCCACCATAAATCGTGAATTACGCCAAACAGAGGTATCGACAATTGAGGAGGTTTTTGAAATCGAGTGAAAAAGTATAAACAATGCGTGGCCCGGTATTTCTCAACAATTCTACCGAGTTCGTCCTGATCTGATACGCTCCAATAAAGGTGTTTGGCTCGAAGGTACTTCCGTTTCCATTGATGCCATTTATTACGGATTCTGGTCAGGAGTGTCGGCGGCCGATTGGCAAAGTTGATAATAGTAACTTTCGGATGTTTCTGGAGTTTTTGGAGAAGCGTTGAATGAGCACTGTCATTACTGACAAGGATCAGTGCATCGAGCTTTGGTAGTATCAATTCGAGCACTTCATCGGCGGCTTTTTCGATGCCACCTTTCATCGAAACTTCGATATAGCGATAGGGGACTAATAGCCTCATGTTCTAGCGATTAAGAGACCTTTCCGAGGCAATTGGCTGCGTGTTCACGAATCTGCTTCATGAACGACTCTGTTTCGAATGCCGTTGCCTGTTTTTTGAGGTGTGTTCTCAGGTTGTGTTGAGTTTCTTCATTATTCAGGACTGCGGTGATCTTTTGAATCGCGACCTGGTTGTTTGCAAACATGAGTTTTTCTTCGTTACCTAGCACTTCTCGTTGTCCTCC
>CALGUT010000690.1 GCA_937920335.1 uncultured Opitutales bacterium | reverse complement strand
ATCATCTCTCAAGTCGAATGCAACGACATGAGTGGTCAGTTGAATTCCAGTCGACATCAAAGCAGCTACGGCTTCACAGGGATCGCGGCGGCAGGTTTCTAATCCGTCAGTGATGAGTATGATGGAACCTGCACCTCCCTGATCTACGAGTGCGTTGGCCGCAAATTCTACAGCATTGGTGAGGGGCGTCTTACCATTGGCGCGAATCCCATTAACCACTTGCATGAAGGCATTGGGATCTAGTGGCCCAGGGGGAATTAGTAGCTCAATATCTTCACAGTCGTTTTTCTTACGGTGAGCATAAACCACGAGGCCAAGATCAATATTCTCAGGCATGGTCGCGACGAGGTCACCGATGACAGCCTTGGCGATCCGCATCTTTTGTTCGCCCTTTTTGTAGCCTGTCATGCTGTTGGACGCATCGAGGACTATGAGGCATTTTTGGCGATCTTGGGCGAAGGCACTTGTCCCTAGAGCCAATGTGAGTGCGAGGATTGAAAGGAAGAACTTAAATTGCAATGAGGAGATCATAAAAGGTGTCTAATCGAGGGCTTGTATGCTTTCAACACTAAGTGTTGGAGTTTGCTACTTTTGTAATTCTTCATCGCTTCTTTGAAGAATGCTATCATTCTCTGAGCCATGGTTAAGAGACTATTTTTGGTATTGGCTCTGTGGTTCATAAACCCCTTTGCTTTTGCTCAGGAACGAGAGACCCCTATCTTCATTAGCGGTGTGTATCCGCACCTCACCACCTATGCTAATAATGGCGGTTATGTTCGAAGCTTAAACGAATGTGGTATCGGTGTTGTGATTCCTTGGGCAGACAAACTGTGGATGGTTAATTACGCGGCGCATGAACCGTTCGGAAGTGATCACAAGCTGTATTCAATTGGCGAGGACATGCAAATGACGATCCACCCGGAGAGTGTAGGGGGGACTCCGGCTGGACGTATGATCCATAAAGAATCGAAACAACTATTTTTGGCGCACTACGCGGTAGATGCCTCGGGAAAGGTAAGAGCGATCCAACCAGCCGATATGCCCGGGCGCGTCACTGCCTACACTCGGCACCTGAAGGACCCGGAAAACTTCGTCTATATGATCGATATGGAAGGGATGATCTACGAAGTGAATGTCCATTCTTTGGCCGTAAACAAGCTCTTTCATAAACCCGTTCCAGGGTGGCACGCCAAAGGCGCCTATGTGAGCCAGGGTAAACTCGTGATGGCAAATAACGGTGAGCATGTGGGGAGCTCGTTTCGTAACGGGATTTCAGATGAGGAAGCAGAGGCCATCTTGAAGCGCATCAAAGCGACTCATCCAGATGATCGCGGCGTGCTAGCGACCTGGGATGGCGAATACTGGGAAATCATTGAACGTCGGCAATACACCGACGTGATGGGACCAGGAGGTTTGGATGGAAACGACCACGACGACGATCCTATTTGGTCGATCGGCTGGGATAAATCGGCGTTGCGGCTTAAGGTCTTGGATGGTGGAGAATGGTCGACCTATCTCTTGCCCAAAGCTGCATTCAACAACGATGCAATTCACGGCTGGTATACTGAGTGGCCTCGGATACGCGAGTTATCAGACGATCAATGGATGATGGATATGCACGGTATGTTCTTTGAATTTCCGTCTACGTTCTCAAAAGCTAACACAGCGGGTATCTCACCCATCGGGAGTCATCTACGCTACATACCTGATTTCACTATATGGAATGATCGATTAGTTCTGGCGACGGACGAAACATCGATTCAAGGAAACCCTAAGGCGGGACAGCCACAGAGTAATTTATGGTTAGGGGTGATGAATGATTTGAAAGAGTGGGGCCCCGGTTTTGGCTATGGCGGCCCTTGGATCCGGGAATCGGTCGTTGGTAACGTTCCGAGTTATCCGTTTTTAGTAAACGGATTTAAAGAGCGGATTCTCCACCTGGTCGTGCATGATCAGGAAGGTGTTTCGATCACCATTGAAGTCGACCGTAGTGGAACTGGTGAATGGGTGGTGTATGAGCACGTACCCGTTTCAGGATACGTTCCTTTTATTTTCCCGGATTCCTTCGAGGCCCAATGGGTGAGGCTTCGTCCAAGCCGGGATAGTATTGTTTCCGCTTATTTTCACCAATCGGACCGCAATTACCGTTCCAGCAACGAGGGCGAGACTCTGTTTGCGGGTCTAGCGGATTTGGGTGATACGGTTGTTAGTGGATCGGCTCTGTATGCGAAACGAGAGAATCGGAATCTGGCGGTGACAGACTTAAAGAATCAACACCGTGAGTTCGGCAAAGAAGCCTTTGGCTTTGTCGACGGCAAGCAACTGGGTGAAGAGACGTTAGAGCATTTGGAAATGAAGAGCCGCGCTATTGGGTGGACGATGCATCGGTGGTGATAGAATCCCGTGGTGAGCGACTACGACTACCGAAAGGAGATTCAGCCTATGATAGACCCCTGAGTTTTGGCTGGCCACGCGATTACCGGGAAGTGCAGTCCGAGCGCGAGCTGGCAAATATTCATGGCACGTTTTATGAGCTGCCTTTAGAGCGTAATGAATTGCCACCGTTGTTTCAGAAGCTGCGGCCGATCAGCAGTCACAATAAGCAGATCGCCGATTTCGCGACCTGGAATGGGTTGCTCGTTATGTCGGGTGTTGCCCAAAATGCGGCTGAAGACGGACATGTCTATAAAAGCGATGACGGCGAGGAAGCCCTTTGGTTCGGAGGAATTGACGATCTATGGAAGCTGGGGAAACCGGTCGGCATAGGGGGCCCATGGAAAGATACGGCTGTTAAAGCGGGTGAGCTGTCTGACCCCTACTTGATGACCGGTTATGATAAGAAACGACTGCGACTTTCAGCCGACAAGTCTGTAGAGATTACGCTGGAAGTTAATTTTGACCACTTCGGGTACTATGCCCACAGAACTTTCCGTGTAGCTGCTGGAGAAACCGTTGAGTTCGATTTTCCAAACGGATTTAGTGCGCATTGGGTACGCCTGGTAGCCAGCGAAGACTGCGTTGCTACTGCCACATTCATTTACGAATAGGGGACAACTAGCGTCCCTTTAGCTTCGGGTCTTTCGACGAGCTGCCTGGTCGATTTTTCAAACCCGGCTATAACCCCGATTCTCAAATGCGACCAGATTGAACTATCGGTAGGGAAACACCCCAAATACTTTAGCTCGCTTGAATCTTCAGGGAGTCATAGCCTTCAATTCTGCTTGGGGTCAGGGGTTTACTGTTACAAACGTTGAAAACCTCTGGGTTCCATATTATTTTCTCAATGAAACAGGGATGAAAAAATCAACTAAACTGCTATTTGAAAAACAGTACCAGGATGGCTTGCGAATTCATCTAAAACGTAAACTCAATGGTCGGTCGACTTCGCAGGCAGCTCGATTGATTGGTAGCAAAGGGGTGTGCCTTGGCCTGAACGTCATAGATCTGGCCCGTACACACGAACAGGCCCTTGCAGCTCTGGATGTTCCGCTCGACTTTAATTTTAGATCAGATGTGAGATCTCCTCTGTCTACGGCCGGAAAGTTCCTCCTCGAGGCTCTGGTTCCCTTCGAGCAGTCCCACCAGGATGACATATTGAAAGTGCGAACCTCGCTGTATTTGGCTGAGGAGAGACTGGAACAGGAGACAAAATTCCATCGGCGTTTGATTGACGATTCGCATGAGATTCATGAGCAATCGCGGCAGCTTTCTCATCAATTCCTCCTCGCACTCGAGGAAGAGCGTAAGGAAATCAGCCGAGAGTTGCACGACCAGGTCGCTCAGATTCTAGCGGGCATCAACGTCCGTCTCGCGGCCTTGAGGACGTCGGCATTAATCGACCATGAAAATCTGGGTGAGCGAATTGCTCAAACGCAGACATTGGTAGAACAGTCGGTCGAGGTCATACATAATTATGCGAGAAAGCTACGACCGGTCATGCTCGATGACCTCGGGCTTATTCCTTCGCTGCGTTCATTTATCAAAGACCTGCCCAGCCATAAGGGTTTGCGTATTCGCTTTACCCATTTTCCGGAAGTGGAAGAGCTTAATAATCTCAAACGAACGATTATCTACCGTGTAGCCCAGGAAGCCCTCACCAATGTCCTTCGTCATTCTAAAGCCACGCATGTGACCATGAAGTTGCGCAGGCTTGCTGACGCGGTAGTATTAGAAGTCTCAGATAATGGTAGATCCTTTCCTATCGAACGCATTCTACACTCAAGTATTAAAGACCGACTCGGGTTACTTGGAATGCGTGAACGGGTCGAAATGGTGGATGGTAATTTTTCGATCGAGTCTTCTCCCGGTAAGGGAACCAAAGTAAGAGCAGTCATTCCCATCGGTGACAGCTTAACAGCGAATAGCTTGAGCAAATGAACAAAGGTCCGATAACTGTACTCCTCGTCGAAGACCATTTAATTGTCCGTGAAGGCTTGCGCATGTTGCTGGAATTGGGAGGAACTTGCAAGGTGGTTGGCGAGGCTTCCGATGGATATCAGGCTGTGAAAATGGCAGCGAAACTTCTGCCCGACGTCATCGTGATGGATATTGCTATGTCCGGTCTTAACGGCTTTGAGGCGACTCGTCAGATACTACTTGCTACTCCGGAGGCTCGAGTCCTGGTATTGTCGGCCCATAGTGACGACGAGTACGTGACGCACATGGCTCTGCTTGGCGCGACGGGATTTGTGGTGAAACAAAACTCCGGAAAGGTCTTGGTTCACGCCATAACTGAAGTTGCCAACGGTCGGCCCTACTTCTGCGGAGCCATTTTGAAACGCCTCCGTAAGGCCAAGCGAAAAGCTCGCGAAGAAGGTACGAAACCGGGAGTCAGTCTCAAACGCACTTTAACGGTGCGGGAGTCAGAGGTGCTGCAGTTAGTCGCTGAAGGATTGGCCAATAAGCAAGTAGCTGATGCCTTGGGTATTAGTATTAAGACGGTGGAAAAACACCGTCAAAAGCTCATGGACAAATTAGATATTCATGACACTGCGGGTCTCACTCGTCACGCCATTGCAACTGGAGTCATTGAAAGCAGTATTCAGGACACAACGACTCTAGGTAGAAAGCCTAACAGGGGGAAAACAACAGCGAGTAATTAGTCTGTTTTGCCTTGTGGGTTCGCCAGCATTCAGGCCATCTGAAAGTCTTAGTTCGTTTGCAGCGTGCGAAGTTGTCGAAAACTCACTAGCTGCCGCTTTTTCTCGTCCCATAGGTTTAGATTGAGCGAGCGTAAGCTGGACCATAGAGTCAACGGCTTGACTTGTTCAAATCTTGGATCGGCCCGATGGCAGGCTTCCAGATTGTAGTTCGGTATTCTGGCGCTCAAATGGTGAATATGGTGAAACCCAATATTGCCTGAAAACCACTGCAAGATTCTGGGCAGTCTATAAAAAGAGCTACCAATCAGTGCGGCATGAGTGAAATCCCATTCATCGCTTCTTTCCCAGCTCACTCCTTCGAACTGATGTTGAACATAAAAGAGCCAAACTCCAGCTGCACCGGCTACGGTAGAGAGAGTAAATAGGATCAGCGCATACCTCTGTATCCCAAAGATCCAGCTAAGCATAACTACCATAAAAAGGATTCCGAGGTTTGTCCAATGGACAGACCGTCGTTCTCGTTTTCCTGCTTTCTGAGATGGAAACCGTTGCTTAACTAAAAAAAGTAATAGGGGAACTATTAACAGTAGGACCAACGGGTTGCGGACTAATCGATAGGCGAATCGTTTCCAGCGTGTAGCGTTCAAATACTCTTGTACTGTAAGTGTCCATATGTCGCCAACACCGCGTTTATTGAGATCTCCCGATGTGGCATGGTGCAACGCATGTTCCCAGCGCCAATGTTGATAGGGTGTGAATGTTAGAATGCCCGTTATAAAGCCGAGAATGTCGTTTGACCGTTTAGTTGCGAAAAATGAACCATGACCACAGTCATGAAAAAGGATAAATATCCTGACCTGAAAGCCAGCCGCTAAAACAGCTAATACCAGTGTGATCCAGATGGATTGGAATCTGACCAGATACATAGCCACCCAAATCAGTGCGCTGGATCCGATTGAATTTACGATTTGCCAAGATCCACGTCGCAAATTCGATTTTTGAAAGGGAGCGACTACGGGTTTCCAGGCAAAGGATTCATCAGGATCCCGGTTCAGTTCTTTTTTCATCGGGCTCACTGCTCTTGCTTACTGGTATTCTTGGTCGTAAAGGGATACTCAATGCTTCTTTAGTCGGGGAGCATCAAGCGCTTCATTTTGTCGGGTTCTATCTGACTCACCCGTGATTTCCTCCTTGGCTTGTTCGTAGTCGCTCTGGGCTACATCTGGGTAGGTTCGACCCGCCAGTTTGGCTAGCTCATGTGCGCGAATGTTAACCTCGTCGCGTGTGACGGGTTTGTTTCTTTTCTTGGCTTCGAACATGGTTAGCAGCATCCGGTCAATCGTTTCATTTTCGTTATCTTTTTTTGGTCTGTTTAGTGGATAGAAATCTGTTGAACGGATTTTTGGTTCGTGAGCACAGATTCGCAATAAGCTCAGTTCGAGGTATTGGCGGTCGCTGTGTTGCTTTGATTGGATGTGCTGAGGCTTTCTGTTTTGAGGGTTCAACCTCCACCGCTAAAATCGCAGCCGTGTCTCGCTCTTGTAGTTTCATTATTCTATTCCTTGATATGGTTAGTAGCGTATTTTAGGGGTAATCAGACCCTTTCGCAATTTTGATCCTAGCACGAATTGCAGGCTTAACATATGGGGTCTAACCCGACCATATACCCTAAGAAACTTATGGTTGATTAACCGCACGGCCGGACCGCTGTAAATCGGTCTCGAGCCCGATTAGGTGTTAGAGATTTCAGCACGAGTAGGGTTAGTATTACACCCCATACCGGAGAGGGAGACTTCGGTGTATCCTTCAGTGATGAAAAATGAGATATTTTCCGTTCATTCACCTTCGACCGCTTCCGGGACAATAAGGCGTATCGCATCGATTTTTGCTTGTTGCGGAATCCTGGGACTCTTGGCCGGTTGTGTTACGACCACACGTCGTGCTTCCTTACCTTCCAGCTCGGATGTAACGTCTGAAATCGCGATGACTTCGGCGAGCACTCCGGTCTCACAAGCCGCAGCCGATGCGAACGCTGTTAGCATGCTACTTGCAAGTTCCGATTAGGGGAGGGTAATGCCCCATAGAGATCCTCAATTCTTTTGGGTATAGTGTAGGCATGCGCATCCTGATTTTCGAAATTGGAATCGTTCTGTTACTTGTCGGAACCCTCATCTCCGGGGGTGGAGTTGGACTGGTTTTGACGGAGTGCGTTGCGGTCTACTGGTTAGGCAGCTTTCGCAATAGAAATCTTAGGCACGGAGAACGATACTAGAATCGCCCAAACTACTGGGCTAAGGAGGACGAACCATGACTACTACCAATCAAGACTTAATCGAATCGATTCAAACACGGTTAAAGGAGGCCGTGGATAACGGCGGCGGCTTCAGGTCGGGGTTGCTATTCATTTTTGTTATTGTGGCATTGGGAACTGCTTGGACTGCATTTTATACGGTGCCCAGCGATTCTGTGGCAGTCGTTCAACGCTTCGGGAAATACCTGAAAGAGGTGCCTGCAGGACTACACATTAAGCTCCCGTTGGGTATCGACACCACCACGATCGTACCTGTCAAGCGACAGCTCAAACAGGAATTCGGGTTTACCACTCCTGGTGCGAAGGATCCCTATCAGGGTAGCAAAACCCATGATGGTTTGCAGGAAACGCAGATGGTTACGGGTGACTTGAACGCCGCATTGGTGGAATGGGTGGTTCAGTACCGAATTTCGGCTCCGGTGAAATTTCTTTTTGAAGTCAGACTTCCCAGCGAAACGCTCAGGTATGTTTCTGAATCCGTTATGCGTGAAGTAGTGGGTGATCGCACCGTGGACGAAGTTATAACGATTGGCCGTCAGGAAATTGAAACAGAGGCGCTGACCAAGATGCAGGCGCTTTCTACCAAATACGGTATGGGAATTAGTATCGACCAGGTGCAGTTGAAGAATATCAATCCTCCCAGACCGGTTCAGGAATCTTTCAATGAGGTGAATCAGGCTCAGCAGGAAAAGGAAAAATTGATTAACGAAGCCCGGCGTGACTACAATAAAGTGATTCCCTTGACCGAAGGTGAAAAAGATCAGCGTATCCGGGAAGCGGACGGTTACCGTCTCAAACGGATTAACGAAGCGGAGGGAGATGTAGCCCGGTTTAGTGCTTTACTAGCAGAATACAGTAAAGCCCCGGAGGTAACTCGTCGCCGTATTTATATAGAGACCTTACAGGCAGTTTTACCAGGTGTGAAATCGAAGATTATTATCGATGAAAAGACCAGCAGTGTCCTGCCGCTCTTAAATTTGGATTCAACCAAAAACGATCATGATAAATAAACTGAAGCCGCTTGTCCTACTGGTGTTTTTAGTCGTAGTGACCGTTGTCTTGATCAGCTCTATTTACACCGTAGACGAAGTTGAACAGGTGATTGTGACCCAATTCGGAAAACCCATCGGAGATCCAGTAACCACGGCCGGATTGAAGTTTAAGGTTCCTTTTATTCAGGAGGTGAATCCCATCGATAAACGCATCCTTGAATGGGATGGCCCGCAGTCGGATATGCCGACCAAAGATAAACTCTATATCTCGGTGGATCTCTTTGCCCGTTGGCGGATTACAGATCCGCTGCAATATTACCTGCGGTTACGCGATGAACGAAGCGCGCAGTCCCGCCTTGATGATATCTTGGGAAGTGAAACGCGAAATGCCGTAGCAAAACACGAACTCATTGAAATTATTCGCACCACCAAGGATCGTGTGCCGCTGCGCGACGCCTTGTTAACGGATGCCAGACAAGCATTGGATGTAGGGGCCCTGGTTCCCATAAGCAAAGGCCGGCTATTGGTAGAGCAGGAGATATTCAGAGAAGCCGCCGATAAAGTGCGTGTATTTGGAATTGAACTACTTGATATACGTTTCAAACGGATAAATTACAACGAAAGCGTTCGTCCAAAGATTTATGACCGTATGATAAGCGAACGCCGGCAGATTGCGGAACGATTCCTGTCGGAAGGAAATGGTGAAGCGGCCAGGATACAAGGAAATCGTATCCGAGACCTGAACAAAATCCAGTCGGAAGCTTACCGGGCGGTTGAAGAAATTCGGGGCGTAGCAGATGCCACGGCGACTGAGATTTATGCTCGGGCGTTTAACCAGAGTCCCGAAGCAGTAGAGTTCTACGAATTCACCCGGACGATGCAGGCCTACAAATCCATTATTTCCGACAACACGACGCTGCTGCTGTCCACTGACAGTGATCTATTTAAATACCTGAAGGGCATGACGCCTGAAGAAAACTAATTTTTCCAATCCATGAAAACTAGAATTAAACCATTGGGCGACCGCGTCTTGCTCAAACGAAAACTCGTTTCCGAAGAAACTCATAAGGGAATTTTTCTACCGGATTCGGCCCTTAAAAAGAACCAGGAGGCCGAAGTCATGGCTGTGGGTCCTGGCAAGAAAAATGAAACCGGGAAACGGGTCCCTCTCGCTGTGAAGGTAGGAGACACCGTACTTCTAGCTGAGTATGGTGGCACCGAAATTACTGCTGAAGATGAGACCTATCTCATTGTGACCGAGGACGACCTTCTCGGTATCCTCCAATAACCAATTTTCCAAAAAAATTATGTCAAAGAAACAATTACTTTTCGACGAAGACGCACGTCATAAAATCCTGCGTGGTGTAGAGCAACTGACCGATGCGGTCAAAGTTACCTTGGGTCCACGCGGGCGCTGTGTATTGATAAACAAGTCTTATGGATCCCCACGCGTGACGCACGATGGAGTCACCGTAGCAAAAGAAATCGAACTGGAAGATCGCTTTGAAAATATCGGAGCCCAGATGGTTCGAGAGGTGGCATCCAAGACCGCTGACAATGCGGGCGACGGCACTACCACAGCGACCGTGCTGGCGCATGCCATATTCCGGGAAGGCTTGAAGTATGTAGCCTCAGGAGCCAATCCCATTTATCTAAAACGAGGTATCGATAAAGCGGTTGAAGCTGTAGTCAAGGATCTGCAGCGCGCCTCCAAACCGGTTGGTGATAACGAAGAAATTCGGCAGGTAGCCACCGTTTCCGCTAACTGGGATACGGCTATAGGCGATCTGATCGCCGAAGCGATGGAGAAGGTCGGTAAGGAAGGAACGATCACTGTTGAGGAAGCGCAATCCATGGAAACCAATCTGGAAATGGTTGAGGGTATGCAGTTCGACAAGGGATACCTGAGTCCGTACTTTTCGACAAACACAGAAACGATGGAAACCGAATTGGAAAATCCATTGATCCTGTTGTTTGAAAAGAAGATCAGTACCATGAGTGATATTCTCCCACTACTTCAGGAAGTGGCATCAGCGGGTAAGTCCTTGCTTATTATTGCTGAAGATGTGGATGGTGAAGCCCTATCGACCTTGGTAGTTAATAAGCTGCGTGGGACGCTGAATGTATGCGCGGTGAAGGCACCTGGATTTGGTGACAAGCGTAAAGCCATCATGGAGGATATTGCCGTTATTACCGGTGGAAAATTTGTAACGCAAGATCTCGGGATCAAACTGGATAAGATAATGATGGAAGACCTGGGGCTGGCCAAGCGGGTCATCATTGATAAAGCCAGTACGACTATCATAGAGGGGATTGGAGAAAAGAAGCTCGTTGAAGGACGGATCAGCCAGATACGCCGACAGATCAAAGATTCGACTTCTGATTATGACCGTGAAAATTTGAAGTTACGCATGGCCAAGTTGTCCACTGGCATAGCGATCATTAAAGTCGGTGCAGCTTCTGAGATTGAAATGAAAGAAAAGAAAGACCGCTTCGACGATGCCCTCTGCGCGACCCATGCGGCCGTCGAAGAAGGTATCGTAGTGGGTGGCGGCGTGGCTTTGTTACGTACCATCCCTGCACTCGATAAACTTATAGGGAAGTTGATTGATTCTGATGAAAGGAGTGGCGCTAAAATCGTAAGAAAAGCGCTTGAGGAGCCATTGCGCCAACTGTGCTTCAATGCCGGTGCGGAGGGTTCGGCGATTGTTCAGAATGTTATGAACAACGGTGAAAAGCATTATGGCTACAATGTCAGTACAGCCGTGTATGAAGATCTGTTTGTTGCAGGAGTTATCGATCCAACTAAAGTCACTCGTGAAGCATTGCAAAATGCGGCGTCTATATCCGGTTTGTTATTAATAACCGAGTGCATCATAACTGAGGATTCATAGAATAACCATCTGAGTAAGGTTACTCGCTTCGATTCTATAAGAGCCTATTGGTCAGTAATTCATCGAGCGGATTGGGGGTATATTTTGTTCCATAGTCTGAAACCGTGTTTGGAGTAATCAGTTTTCGGTTATCCAGGTGACTCGTTCATGAATAGCCAACGTTTAGCACCTATCCTTCACGCTCATCTTCAGTATTTGGGATAACCGATTCTCAAAAGCGTCCGATTCGTTTTGAGGGTCGCTTTCGTTAAAGGTTTCCAGAGCTTAGCTAATTCGGTTCTGCCACTTTTTATGATCTGTCGCAGAGAGGCGGTTCATGTCGCTAACGTGGTGCATGCAGCTTTGTATCGTCCTATAGTGCACCTGACGTCCAGCC